>JBASLQ010000352.1:0-3139 GCA_049656425.1 Sedimentibacter sp. | reverse complement strand
CATGTGAAACGTCCCCCTTGTCTTCCCCCTTGTCTTCCCCTTGTCTTCCTTTGTATGAAGAAATATTAAACACATCTAATGCATCTTTTAAATTTGTAATTATTAGATAATAGTATTGTACCTTTTGATTATTATCAATTTCATTATAGCCTTTAGATAATCCATTCATAGAATCAGTAATTGCATTAGTGAAAATGAGATCTATGTTCTTCTGCAATACATCTTTCTCTGATTTCAACACATAATGAATAAAATTACCAAAGTAGTTATTAGTAATAAAGCATATAAAGGTAACATTATTGACCTTTTCACGGGTTTCTCCTTATAAACAACGATATTTTTAAAATAGTTTCTCGCTAATGTAAAGCAATATTTAAATGTTATGACATATAATTTTACTGATACGTCATAATATTTGAATATTACGAAATATAAAATGCCTAAGAAAATATTTTTAATCAATCGTTAGTTAAAAGCTGGTGAAATCACTCTAGCTAAAATAATTAAAAGAGATATGGCTGCAATTAATATGTTTTTTCCAGAAGCATTTTTATCTTTAATAATTTCAACAAGACCATAAGAAAAAAAAACATAAATACAAATGGCCAAATAAACCAAGTCCAATAATAGAAAACTCCAATCCCTTTCATAAGCCCAATTAACATTTTGACCCCTCCTTATCAGATTTACCACCAAGTTTCTTTGGACCCCCGCTACCATGAATATTTACATCATGTATTGTTACGATCCACACAGGTAAGTCCTGTAATACAATATCAGAACCGGGTAGACGAGGGTGTTCTTTATCGGTAAGCTTTACCAAGATAGCAGTAATACTTTTAGCTTGTTCGCTAACATATGTTCCAATGGTTTCTTTCGCTGTTGCTGATTTGATTGCCGTTTCTTTATCAATTTTTACAGGGTCGTTCATCTTTACAATTTCAAAGCCTTGCCTTAAGAAGTTAGGGTTTTGTAGTAAGCTGTCAAAAATGTCAGATGAAGGTAGAAGATCAACCTCTTTCCCTTGTACATCATAATACTTACCATTTTCAACATAATAAATTTCACTTAGATATGCTCCAAGTATTGTCTTACCCGGATTCTTTCCGTTAGGTGGGATAGCATACTGGGCGAAAGTCACAACAATTTCCGCACCTTTCTTCAATTTGTCTTTGAGGTCTCCCGCTTTTGTTAATTCTTCGTTAAACTCAATATGGAATGTTTGACCTGCAAAGTCATAATCAATTGGATTATTAGGCAACATGATGCGTTTTGTCCCTATCAGCGTAACAGAATTTAGTATACCATCTGTTATATCCAATTCAGTAATCGTTCCTTGAACTCTATCTGCTCTTGCCCCAATTACTTCCCAGCCCTTATTATCTCTATCGTTATTATTTGTATCACCAGATTCGTCTTTAGGCTCTGCTGGGATACCCGGCGGCTGTTTAGCAGGTACGGTAAGCAGACCTTTATCATTTTTGCCGTCCCGTTTTAAATGAAAAATAATGGTTACATTTTTTGTATACGTAACTTCACCTGTAGTCTCAATTAATTTATGTCGAAAAGAAAACCAGCCATCGTCAAGAGGCTTAATTTCATCTGCCCTTCTTATACCATCTTCTAATTGCCCCCCACCTTTAACGTCATTAGCAATAAAGGTAAGATATAGCTCCTTATCCGAGCTTTTGAAACGGCCCTCTACCTGTACAACATGTTGTCCATGAGTATAGTCACTTATTGTTTTAGTTACTTCCAATGTATCAGGTATCACTGTCCTCAATTCATCTATAACAATCGGATCCGCAAATTTCCCGTTTGTTAGCAGCACCATGCCAATAGCAACAAAAATAACAACGGCTGTTGTACCCAACCAGAACCCAGACTTCTTAAAGTTCATTATACCTTTTATCCTGCTTTTGATATTGCTTTCACCAAAAGCTAGTAACCCGCCATTTAATAGTACATTTTGCTTTGCCGCTAGCTTGATTAGTGATGCTGCATACTCGCTTCTTATGTCATTATCAAATACAGACATCACCTTCTCATCACATGACATTTCCATATCCTTCTGAGATAATATAAAGACAACCCACATTACAGGATTAAACCAATGTACACATAAAGCCAGCATAGATAATGGTTTTAGTATATAGTCAAATCTTTTTATGTGCACAAGTTCATGTGTGATAATATGCTTTAATTCCAATTCGTTGCAGCCTTGTGTAAGATCCAAAGGGAGAATTATACGGGCTTTGATTAAACCACACACAACTGGGGTATGTACCCTGTCCGATGTATAGACTTGTATATTCCGATTCAATTTTAACTTCCGGCTGCACTGGAAAATCAAATCTTTTTGATTGTACAAAACTGCTTCTTTGAGCCTGAGCAATGCTCGGAAATATGCAAATATGCTAAATGACAATAAGCCTGCTGCACCTGCAAGCCATATCCTGGAGATAACAAATATTATTACTTGCATTGGGTCTACCGATGCTTCTGGAGTTGCCGCAGGGAAAGAATCATTTATATTATTTAATGCATCACTGACAGTGTTCTCTTGGGGTATGCTCCCATAATCCGTACTATACGTTATATTATTACTCGTTCCATAGTACTGTTGGCTTTGACTCATTATTGTTTCAGGCACAGGTATTGCATTAAATATGCTAAACATTGATGGTAAGGAAAATGGAATGAGCAGCCTTACAAGTACTATTGCCCACAGAGCATAACTAAAGATTCTAGGTAGCTTGTTGCCAAATATCCACCGGAAAAAGATTATCAAAACAGCAGCCACTAAAGCGGTAATACTCATATTAAGTACCGCAATAAATGTATTTTCAAGCATTCTTATTCCTCCTTCCCATATTGCTCTACTATTTTCTTCAACTCTTCGACTTCATCCTTGCTTAGTTTTTCCTTTTGCAAAAAGGTTGTAAAAAAAAGCTTTAATGACCCCTCATAGATCTTATCCAAATGCTCCTCTGTTTCTGTACGCATAACTTGCTCCTGGTTTATCAATGCATGAACTACTGCATTTTCATTTTTTACCACTCCACGTTCACACAACCTGCGAATAACAGTATAGGTAGTTGATTTCTTCCAACCAAACTCTTCATTGGCAAGCTTGACC
>JBASLQ010000351.1:0-1861 GCA_049656425.1 Sedimentibacter sp. | reverse complement strand
ACACCAAAAGGAGGATTAGTTATAAGCAAGTCAAATTTTTCTCCAGGGAACTGGTCATCCACAAGGGTATTTCCCTCACGAATATTCTTCACATCTTCTCCAAGCATCAGCATTTCTGCACAGCATACTGCATAAGCCTCAGGATTTACATCCTGACCGTAAAGCTTTACTTTGTCATCAGTGTAATTATCGGCTAAAATATCTTCAAGCTTTCTTTTTAATGTGGTAAGCATTCCGCCAGTACCGCAGCAACCATCATATACACGAATAATTTTTCCTTCCTTTTTAAGGTCTTCCACAATTTCACTCATCATAAGATCAGCGCAAAGCTCTATAACTTCACGTGGAGTGTAATGATCACCGGCCTCGGCATTGGCTTTATATGTTCTGATAATTTCTTCAAATACATATCCCATAGCCATAGGACTTGTCGTGCTGGGATGGAAATCAACCTCGGAAAACGCCTTAACAACTTCAAATAATATCCCTTTTTTTATCATAAATTCTACTTCTTCGCGAAATTTAAGGTCCCTTAAAATTACTTGCACGCTTGGAGAATAAGATTTGATAAACTCCATAAAGTTTGCATTGATATTATCGCTGTCCCCAACAAGCTGTTCAAGCGTTACACATTTTTTATTGAAAAATGGTACTCCAAATTGTTTCAAAATAGCTTGCTCTACTTGAATATCTGTAACCTGTTTATTTTTGCTAAATAAATCTAACAGCTTTAGAATCTGGTCATTTTTATCTGCAAGAATGCAGTCAAAGCGGCGTATAATTGCCATAGGAATAATTACATTGCCATATTTCTCTGGAGTATACGGTCCTCTTGTTTTATTTGCAATATTTTTAACTAAATTAACTTTTGTTGATACATCTGCTGTAAGTGTATTATTGTTCATCAGTATATTCTCCTTCAAAAAGCTCTAAAAGCTTAACATTTTTATATATATTGTCTCTGCCGACTTTTTCCTTAGCAAGCAAACCTTTATCTACTAGCTGGTCTAAATAAGTGGCTGCAGTCTGTCTATGAACACCCATTTCTACAAGGTCAGCATTTCTCACGTACACTTTTTTAAAAATTATTTCTATAATTTCTATAAGTAATGTTTTTTGTCCTTTTAGGCCGTCAAGAAATTCATCACTTGAATATTTAACAAGCATTGATTTTATTTCTTCCACAATATGCAATGTTTTTTCTGCTGTGGTCTTAAAAGAAGTAAGCATATATTCAATAACATCTGTATATTTTTGAGTTTCCTTACATTCTTGAAGTAAACTATAATACTCATTTTTGTTTTGAATAATATATGAACTTGCATATAATATAGGGTAGCACAAATATTCTTTCTGACAAAGAAAAAGAATATTTAATATTCGGCCTGTTCTTCCATTGCCATCTCTAAATGGATGAATACTTTCAAACTGGTAATGTGCAAGTGCTATTTTAATAAGAGGGTGAGTTAAATATGCTTCATCATCATACACAAAATCAAGCATATCAATTAGCAATTTTTGCAGCAATTCTTTTCCATGCGGCGGTGTATAAAGAATTTCAATTTCACCATTTGCTTTTACATTTGCTATCTTTGTTAAATCACTTTTAAAGTTTGGTAAATTTGTTCGTATTTGATGCATTTTTTTATTTACAGGCTTGTTAATTTCTTCGATGTCACTAAGAGAAATTATGCCTTTATCCTTTAATTTCTCGTAGCCAATAAACAAAGCATCTTTATAGTTTGCAACTTCTTTTGCTTCTGCTTTATAACTGCCATAAGTTGCTCCAATATACAAATCATCATTAGTGGTAACTATATTTTCCACATTGCTGCTTACTTTTGCTTCCTGCAATGTTAAA
>JBASLQ010000350.1:0-2541 GCA_049656425.1 Sedimentibacter sp. | reverse complement strand
ACAATTAAAAATGCTTCCAAACCATAGTCTTCCTCAAAAGACATAAGCATTGTCTGTATTTGATTCATTTCCAATCCAACACCTGTAACGCCCATTAAAACATTGTTTTCGTCTTGTATGCGACAGTTTACAAAAACAGTCAGAGTATTATTAGCCGCTTCATCATTATCTACATCAAGAACATTTGTTTCGTTATCATTAATGAAATTAAAATACCATTGATCATGCGCATTCTTTTCATCTATGGTTTTAAGTATGCCTGCATAATGATAGTATTTCTTGGTCTTGTCAGATACAAGAAATACAGAATTATAACCGTACTTAACTTCAAAACCTTTTAAATAATTTTGTAGCTTCAATAAATGCGCCTCATCATCAATCATCGTTTTTTCCTCTAATAACCAATCTTTTAAAAAAGAATCATTCGCCATGGTCAAAGATACAAAGATGGGTTTTGTTAATTCGCTATTAATATCAGAATATATATTAGTTGATGTAAGTTTAGAAATATTCTTAATATCATCCTTTATAATTTTACTGTAGTTATTGTAGTTAATAAAAATAATTGCTATAAATCCTAATATAATTATTGCACTTACTAGTAAATTAATTTTGTATTTGAAATTCTTTATCATTTTGGTCTCCTATATTGATTTATCATTCATATTATATCATAATAGACCATTTTATGTCATAAAAACTTTAAAAAGGTCGAATCATGACAGTCTTGCTATTTTAACTGTCATATGAAGTATGTAAGTTTTTTATTGAAATTAAAAAAAAATACACTTTTAGATGCAGTAGTTTATAATTAAACTGCGTTATAATAAATGTACAGGAAGGAGGGGAGGTATGGAAAAGGAAAGCTTGTTAATAAAGGAGTCAATTAAAGGTGACGAGGAGGCTTTTACTAAGATAGTTGATTTTTATAAGAATTATATTTTTGCAATTATACAGAATTTCATAAAGGACTATGGAGAGGCTGAAAATGTAGCACAGGAAGTCTTTCTGCAAATCTATTCTTCCCTGTGTACATACGAGGATGACAACTTTAAGGGATGGATTGGCAAAATAGCTGCAAACAAGTCTATTGACTGGATAAGAAAAAAGAAGTCAAGGTTTCGTGAAGAAACTTTTGACAACACGACTGATATAATAGACAATATGGTAACAAATAAAGATAATAATCCGGAAATATCTTTAGTTGACAAAGAGAGAACAGAAGTACTCACGAGAGTTCTAAGCAATATTCCTGAAATCTACAGAATTACTATCGAAAAATTCTATTTTCAAGAAAAGTCTTATGAACTAATTGCGAAGGAAGAGGATGTACCAATAAAGACTATAGCATCCAGACTTTACAGAGCAAAGATATTATTAAAAGAGAAATGGAGGGAAGAAAATGAAGCATTATGATTATATTGAGTGGCTGCTTTATAAAAATAAAATGCTGCCTAAACAAAAATCAGATGAAATGGAGCAACATTTATGTAACTGTAATACATGTATGGAGATTTTTCTATCCCTGATTGATGAGAAAGAAGCAGAAGATGCAGGAAAATTTATATCTGATGATTTTACTGCTAAAATAATAAAAAATATACCAAAATTAAAAACGGATAAATTGAAGGTAAAACAAAAAAGGAAAATATTTAATTATCAGTTTGGTTATTACGTAGCTGTTGCATCGGTAACCATAATTTTAACACTTGGCGGATTCTATACCAAGTTGGTAGATGCAGTGCCAAAGCTTTCGGCATCAATTATAGTACTAGATGAGCATCCAAACATGATAGCTAATTTTTCGGACAATATAGTAGATTACACATCCAGTTTTTTGTTTAGTATTGAAAATATTGATATAAATAGGAGGAGAAGCATTGAGAGATAAAAGTAAATTTATAGCATTTGTATTATCGATTATACCCGGTCTGGCACATTTATATGTTGGATTGAAGGAAAGAGCTTTAATTTTTTTTATAATGTTTGTGGGGATATTTGCAGGAGGCATTGGTTTATCAATATTAACACATGACAATACTTTTTTAATGATTATTGTGATAGGTTATCCTATTTTATGGCTAATTGCTTTATTAGATATGTATTCAGCCTGGAAAAATATTGAAATAAAACAGTTATATAATAGTGAAGAAGCATCCCATAACATTCCTATTGATAATAAATTCAATAAAAGGAGCATAACTCTTGCATTATCAATAATACCAGGTGCAGGACATATGTATTTGGGCTATCAAAAAAAGGGATTAATAATAATGGGAGCCTTTTTCTTTTCCATATTCTTCATGGGATGGCTGGGAATATCTCTGTTGTTATTCCTATTGCCTTTAATTTGGTTTTATAGTTTCTTTGATGCAATGCATACATCGGATGATTCAAAAGAGGAGATAAAGAATCAAGTAATAATTTTTCCTGATATAAAACCGGAATGGTTGGGAGTTGCTTTAATAGTTATTGGTGTGATGATTATGCTGGAAAGGGTTCTATATCCACTAATTGACTATGAAATCCGAAGATACATCC
>JBASLQ010000349.1:0-2865 GCA_049656425.1 Sedimentibacter sp. | reverse complement strand
TATAGTCAGCTGGTGCCTGATATGCTTATTAAAGACTTTATTAAAGAAACCGAGAAGCTACTTGCTGGAAAGTTTATAGCCAACGAGATAACGAAGGTAATAAAATTCAGATTTTATAAGAATATACTGTTGAGCGATGTGTCTGTAGATTTGACGCCGTATTTGTGCTCGCGTATAAAATTAGAAACTCCTGAATTTAAAACAATAAAAATAACGGTATCGGATAAGCTGACTGAAACGGAGGAAAATGTTGAAGATGTTGAGCGATTTGAATTTGACTTACTAAAAGAATCGGATATGGAAATTCTATTCCGTGACGATTTTGAAGAGGCAGATGGAGCTGTGTTTATAAAAATGGTAAATACTGAAGGTATAATTTATCTGAATTCAACATTTGTAATGAATGGAGAGAAAAAAGAAAGCGAAGATAAAGCGGCTACTATACTGCAACTATTCACTGCAACGGATGATTGGAAAGCTACAACAATTTTTGATACCGGAGGCAGACAATTGCTTGTGAGGTTTAAAGAATCGTATCCTTTTTTAAACACACAATTTACAGGCGGGGCGATGTCGACGATTGATAGAATAAAATGGATGTATGATGAATATGTCTCTTACTTTAAAAATTCAAATATTCCTATCAGGACTACATTAATGATTCCTGAATATGTATTTGAATCGATTGATCAGCATTTGCCGGTTTCTTTAAACGGACAAAAGTTACTGATTGAGTATTTGAAAAAGGCAAATACAAATGTTGATTCAGGTGTGTTAACGGAAGCTGTATTCAGAACAATGCGCGCTTATAAAAATCGTTGAAAATTTGTCCTTTCGCTCAGTTTAAAAATAATTTATTTTTGCGCTATGATTATCAGAGAAAATAGAAACACACCGGTTGCCGCTCCACAGATGGCGGACATGAGCTATGCTCTTACTAAGTATCAAATTCTTATGGAAAATGATGCTTTAACAATATCCGATTTAGTTCTTTTGCTTAAAACACCTGGTATAGATCGTGATTACTTTTTGAGTTTATTTCATCAGACAATTACAGTAACCGATATGGATTACGTACAAATAATTTATAGTTGAAAATGGGATCGAACGACGGAACTAACTTTTTAGCAGGGAACCCTATATTACTTACCATATTGGCAGGACGTTACCGAATTTATACCGGAGCGGATTATTCTACGCTGATATTTGACGGAAATGTTTTTTCATTGACGACTAACGCGGTGATTGATGTTACAGATTTATTTAGTAACATGAAAGAAGATGCAGGAGTTACCTTTGCTAAAATGGTAGTGGTAGATAGTTTAGGCGTAGAACATACAGACGAAGCCAACGGAGTGAACGTATATAAGTTTGTAGTTTTTGGTGGAGCAATCAGTAAAGCTCTTATCAGGAAATTAATTTCATTAGAGACTGATATTTTCAATTGGAAATTAAAAAACAGTGCTACTAACTTTTTCTTAACAACGAGGACTAATAGTCAACTTATTTTCATTCCTGAAAATGAACTTCAACCACTTTATTTTTATCCAAAAGGATTAAATTTTCAAATTAAATACAATGGAACGCTTGTTGAAACTTATGATTATAGTGCTGAAACAACAGATAGACTCGAAAGTATTGATTTAACTGCTATACGCTTATTATTAGCTAATACATTATATCAATTTATTTCAATTTTTACTGTGACAACCGAAGACGGAAATTCATGTCAGATAATAATTACTGAAGCACAGAAAACAGATTATTATCTTAAATTTAAAAATTCATGGGGAGTCATGGAAAAAATAGCTTTGTCTGAAAAAATAAGCTTTACTCCCGTATTCAACGAAGTAACTAAAACATCGAAATGGGATGATACTGTTGGTGCTTTTACTGAACGTAACGAACGTAAACAACTTAATAACTCTTATACTTCCGGACTTGGATATAAAACGGAAGCAGAAAGATTATTTTTGATTGATTTGCTTTTTAGTAATGACGTATTATTTATTGCACATGATCAGGAATATAAAGTAAATGTAAGTGCTGATATGACTAAGATTATTAGCACTGACGGAATACCAGTTGATATTTCACTTATCATAGAACTAATTGATAAAGAAACCAATTTTAGCGACTTGAGCACCATCGAAATTGCACCAAATATAAACGATAGATTTGAATATTCATTACCTTTTAATTTATAATAAAATGTCAAATAAAATAACATACCCTCGCAAAAAAGTTGGTAATCAGTTTTCGCATGACAATGCTAATGAAATAATGGACGTGGTGAATAGCAACGCCGATATTTTAGACGCCGTGGCAGCAGGAACATTAGGAACTATAAAGCCTACTGACCCAGCTCCAACTCCTGCAAGAAACGGAAATTACACTTTCAGCATTGGTGGAACAAAACCTGCTTGGCTTATAGCGGAGGCAGGGATAACTACCGTAAAAGCAGGTGACGGAGTAGCTGTTGTGTATAATAGTGTAGGAGGTACTTATACTTATACGCATGTGAATATTAGTACTGAAATAGTACAAACTACTGGTCAGGAAATTAATAAAGTAATGTCTCAAAAGGCGGTAACAGATAACATTAGCAGTATTGAAGAATTAAATAAAAATATTGAATTTAATAAAGTTGATTATTTAACAACCCCCTTTTATGGATATTTGCCTAACTTGGCTGAGGCAAAATATTACAATGGAGATTATGTTGGTTGGTGTCAGTATGTTAAACTAACTAAAAAATTTTATGTGACAGATTTAATCACACAATTTTTTAAAATAGGAGCTATTGCTAATGGAACAAAATTAATGGTAGGTATTTTCGATGAATTAAAAAATCCTACTCTTAAT
>JBASLQ010000348.1:0-2204 GCA_049656425.1 Sedimentibacter sp. | reverse complement strand
GGTCCCGAAATTTTTTGTCTGTATTTAAGCACTTCATAATCAGTACATTTGCACTTTTTATCACCGTAATAACCACATGGACATGGATTCATTGCTGCAACCAGCATAAAATTTGCAGGATATGAATTCGTCATTCTTACTCTTGAAATAGTAACCCTTCTATCTTCCATGGGCTGCCGTAGTGAATCTAAAGTTTTTTTGCTAAATTCAGTTATTTCATCTAAAAATAATATTCCATTGTGGGCAAGGGATATTTCTCCTGGAGTTGCATTGTTTCCTCCTCCAATTAGAGAATTAAGAGAGGCATTATGATGAGGAGCTCTGAAAGGTCTGTCTTTAATAAGGCTTTTATTTGCCTTAACCAACCCTGCAACACTATAAATCTTAGTTACTTCGAGTGCTTCAGTTTCAGTCATACTAGGCAATATTGTTGGGATTCTTTGTGCAATCATTGACTTTCCACAACCTGGAGGCCCTATCATGAGCATATTGTGACCACCAGCGGCAGCGATGACAATAAAATCAATTAATACATCCTGTCCTTGAACATCAATAAAGTCCATATCATGTTGATTCTCAGTTTCCTCATCAAGAATATCATCTATAGTTTGTACATATTCCTTTTTCTTTTCTAAAAATTCCACCACTTCTCTTAATGAGCTGAATCCATAAATATTTAGATCTTTGACTATAGATGCCTCCTTTATATTGGCTTTAGAAACTATAATATTTTTAATTCCTGCGTTTTTAGCTGCAATAACCATAGGAAGTATCCCGTTGCAACCTCTAATCATAGCATTCAAAGAAAGCTCTCCAAAGAAGGCAAACTCCTCATTTCTCCTAATTTGCATTTGTCCATCTTCTATAAGCAACCCTATTGCTATTGGCAAGTCAAAATGAGACCCGCTTTTTTTCAAATCAGAAGGAGCTAAATTTATAACAATTTTCATTTCAGGAAACACAAAATGAGCATCAACAATAGCCGATTCAACCCGTTCTCTTGCTTCTTTAACAGCAGTGTCTCCTAAACCTACAATTGAAATCATGGGCTGTCCTACTATTGTTTTTGTTTCAACATCAACTACATAACCATCCACTCCGGATATGGCACAACTTTTTACTATGGAAGCCATGGCAACCTCCTTAAATTTTGTTTGCCAACAAACAAACAGCGACTTCACTTACGCCAATATTTTTTCCTATTTCCTCCATGGTATAATTCTTAGATAAAGATTCCATTATGTATGTTTTCTTGTACTCCGTTAAGTTTCTTTTCCTTGAGCCATTCTTTATTAGGTTAAATAGCCCTTCATTATTGTCAACAGCCTCGTACAGAATATCATCTAGGCTTTACTTTTCTATTTTAATTTGCACATTTGAAGTTTTGCATTCGCCAATAATTTGTATATCTTCAAAACTTGAGCTTTCTTCTAGCTCACTAGAGTCCATAAATTTAATATATTCTTCAATTGCAACTTTTCTATCTAATGAGAATATATTTAATACAAAGTCGATGTCAACTAATTGACCTTGCAAATTTTTTCTATAGCTTGAATCACTGCTCCATTTATAATCAGGAACATTTTTACACATGTTGGCTTTAACAGGATTTTGATGAACATATCTTAATAGCGATAAAAGATACTTATCATCCTTAACTAAAAAACTACTATATCTCTCTTGAAAAACATGACCTGAACGTTTATTAGAAATATTGTAAAATTTACTAAAATCATTATTTACCCTATGCATTATAGAGCTTATGTATACATCACGAGTTCTAATCACTATGTGGTAGTGGTTGTCCATAATAACATATCCGTAAACTTCAAAATTTATAATATCTTTAAATTCTTTTAATTTTCTTAGGAAATATTCCTTATTACTATTTTTATTAAATATATATTCTTTATTATTTCCTCTTTGTATAACATGATACAATGCGCCGTTATATTCTATCCTTGGTTTTCTACCCATAGCACCTCCGACAAAACGTATTCATTAATGCCATTATATACAACATTTTCTTATTTTTCAAGAAATAATATTAAATTTTTTCGTAACCTAATATTTTTCCTTAAATTCATTGTTCAAAACAAATAGCTACAAACTGACTTCTAAATAACTTATTAACTTATTAACTTAAGTGACTGGCAAGGGCTATGAAAATAATAACAACCAGGACTATGTTAATATTGCCCTGG
>JBASLQ010000347.1:0-2092 GCA_049656425.1 Sedimentibacter sp. | reverse complement strand
CATTAAAGGAATATATGAAAAATTACATATTTTTATTGAAAACAAGTGGTTACGCATCAATGCCTTTGTGTTTAGACAGCACTGAATCTGAACAATATAATAAAGATAACACTTTTTTGTTCAGCCGTTCTGCCGCAATTTGCTACAATGAAAAAACAATAGCTTATTTGACGTTGACAGGATATAAAGAAGAAATGAACAATAATTCAGATGCAATTCTTTCAATAACAACCAAAGCAATAAATCACATTATAGAAATATACAAAACCAATAAAGAATTGAAAAAACAGAATGATTTCCGTGGACTGCTCATTGACGCATCATCTGATGGGATGCTTTCTGTGGATATGGATGGAATTATTACATTTATTAATCCTGCAGGAATGAATATACTTAACATTGAAAAGAATGTAATTGGAAAACACATCACTGAAGGTGTTGATTTTGAACCGACTATACTTCATGTATTAAAAACACACAAAGGTTATGTTGACAAGGAATTTAGACTTGAAAGCAAGCGAGGTACCGTACATTTTGTCAAAACAGCTATTCCTTTGAAAGATGAGTACGGAAAAATGATTGGAGTGTTGGATATATTTCGCAATATAAAAGAAGTTAAAACAATGATTAACCAAATGACCGGAGCCCAAGCTAAATATTCTATTTTCAACATAATCGGAGAATCACCCGAAATTCTGGAAGTCAAGAAAATGATTAAGCTTGCAGGTTCAAATGACATTCCGGTTCTGATACAGGGAGAAAGCGGAACAGGCAAAGATATTATTGCACAAGCGATTCATAATTATGGGGTTCGAAGGGAAGGTCCGTTTGTAACTGTGGATTGCGAATCCTTGCCAAGAAATTTGCTGGAAAGCGAGTTGTTTGGCCATGAAGAGGGTTCTTTTACAAGCCAAAACACAGGAGGCCGTCCAGGCAAAATCGAACTGGCACAAGGAGGTACACTCTTTTTAAACAATGTTGGTTATATTCCTCTTGACGTTCAAACCAAGCTATCTCGAGCATTGCAGCAAAAAAATATTGTGAGGATTGGGGGCTTTAAAGAAATCCCTATAGATGTCAGAGTAATTTCCACGTCAAATATTAATTTGAAAGAAATGATTGCTGACAATAACTTCAGAAAAGATTTTTTTAATATAATTAACCTTATAAACATTACAACACATCCGCTTAGAGAACGAGATGAAGATATAGACTTAATTTCGAATCAAACATTAAATCAATACAATTTGATCAATGGAACAAATAAAGAATTATCTGCTGAAGCGAGACTCTTGCTTCACAACTGGCATTGGCCGGGCAATGTAAGGGAATTGGAAAATGCTATAGAATATGCATATTGTCTTGCAGCAGGTAATTTAATACTGCCGGAACATTTGCAAAGTAAAATTACAAAAACAAGTCCGAAAATAAAGGAAAATCCTCTTATGACTATTAAAGAAGCAGAAGCTTTAGCTATAGCAAAAGCATTGGAATACACCGGCGAAAATGTCACTCAGGCAGCAAAAATACTTGGAATTGGACGAAATACATTGTATGGTAAAATGAAACAATATGATTTGTAAAAAGAATACTCTTAATTTTGTCCCAATTCAGAACAATCAATTTTTTAATAAATATGTAGTTACATATTTAATATATATAATTAAAATTGGCATAATAATTGCTATATAATTATGTACAATGAAAATATCAGAAAGGTGGTAAACATTTTGAAAAATAAAAAATATTCAAAAGAAATGCTTCTTGACTTATATCAAACAATGGTCAGAATCAGAAAATTTGAAACTAAGTTGACAGAATACTTCACAAAAGGAATGCTTTATGGAAACATTCATACTTCTATAGGACAGGAAGCGGTTGCTGCAGGAGCTAATAAAGCTTTACAAAAGACTGACTTAATAACTACAACGCATAGAGGACATGGTCAATTAATTGCAAAAGGTGCTGACACAAAAATAATGATGGCTGAACTTTTTGGAAAAGAAACAGGTTATTGTCACGGCAAGGGCGGTTCAATGCACGTTGCTGACGTTTCATTAGGCATATTAGGTGCTAATGGTATTGTTGGTGC
>JBASLQ010000346.1:0-18314 GCA_049656425.1 Sedimentibacter sp. | reverse complement strand
GTTAGAATTGTTTACTACTTTTTCGATTTTTTCACGTCGAGCTTTTCTAGCATCATAAACCTTATCAAGAATTCTGCTTTCTATAATTTTTAATTTTTTAGCTGTAGGCATATTTAAATTACTGCTTAAAAGCAAAGATTTAAGTAAATGGCGACTTTCTATTACTTTACCATTAAAGTATATATCTTCAAAAACAACCATTTTATGTTCATAATATTTAATATATCGTTCAAGTATTTCTATAAATACAAATGAACCTTTGAAGTCAATATATGACCTCAAAAATTCCTTTTCTTTTTCATTTTCCGCACAAATTATTTCTTCTAATTGTTCACTTTTTGTTTTTACTGATAATTTATTTTCAAATAATTCAAGAAAGATATTTTCAAAAGTTAATTCATCAATATTTTCTTCTCCTAATTCAGGTAATACATTAGAAATATACTGTGAAAATAAAGTATTTGGAGAAATAATAATTATGTTATTAGTACTTAAATTTAAGTGAAGACCTTGGTATAAAAGAAATGCAATTCTATGAAGAGCTACAGATGTTTTGCCGCTTCCTGCAACTCCTTGCACTATAAGGAGTTCATTAACTAAATCTCTTATAATTAAGTCTTGTTGCTTTTGTATAGTTTCAACAATAGTTTTCATTTTAGAAGACATATTTTTTGATAATGCTTCTTTTAACATTTCATCTAGTATGTTAATATTGCTATCGAAAAAATATTCCATTTTACCTTTTGTAATTTTATATTGACGTTTAAGTGAAACATCACCTTTAATTTTGCCAGATGGAGCTGTATATTCAACAGGTCCAATTTCAGATCTGTAAAATACACTTGATATAGGAGCACGCCAATCATAAACTTTAATGTCGTGAGTTTCTTCATCCATTAAATTGAAAAGGCCTATATATATTTTATCCGTATCATCATAACCATCTTCAGTGAAATCAATTCTTGCAAAGTAAGGATTATCAAGCATTTTTTCATATTTTAATATTAACTTAGCTATATTGTCATAGCTAAGAGTTTGAGCTTGAAGAACGCTTAAATATTGGTTTGCATCAGAAAGTTTATCAAAATCAGTTGCTGAATGTGTTGTATTTTCCCACATTTCCTTACGTGATGCAATTAAATCAATCTTTTTATCTTCAAGTGTAGCAGTTTCTATTTCTAATTTATAATTTATTAAATCAACTATTTCTTTAAGATAATTAGTCTCTTCAATAAATCTTTCCTTATATTCACTCATTTTAAAGCCCCTCTTATTTGTACAATTAATGTCTTAACATTATATTATGTTGTAAACATGCGTTATATTCTAATATATATTCTAATAAGATATAATATTCAATTATAACATAATATATAAATTAATAAAAGATATTTAAATTAAAAATGACTTCATTAAAAATGACTTCATATATCGTATTATATAAAATAAAGTAATTATATTTAGTAATAATATTATTTTATATAACAATATTTTAAGGATTTTTTTAGTGACAAGTAAAGAATTTAGTGTATAATAATAGTTAGGTTATCGTTTTTTAGTAGTTTTTATATATGAATAGAGGGGTAAGTATATTGATAGGCGGAAAAATTAGGAGCATAAGAAAAAGTAAAAATCTTACAATCGTGGAATTATCAGGACAAATTAATGTAACATCGGGATATATTTCTCAAATAGAAAGAGATTTGATATCTCCATCATTAACTGTATTAAAACGTATGGCGGAAGCATTAGAAATACCATTATCATTGCTGTTTTTGGATGAAAATACGGAAAGCGTTATAACAATTCCTAAAAATGAAAGAACAAAGGTTAAATTTAGCAATATTAATGTAGAATTAGAGTTTTTAACACCATTTGAACGCAACAATGAAAGGTTTGTAAATGTTGAAGCTTTTATATTTAAACTACCATCAAAAACATGGGTTAGCGACAGTACAATTTCAAATGATGCTAAAGAATTTATTTATATTCAAAAAGGTACATTAGAATGTCATATTGGAAATAAAATATATACAGTATCTAAAGGTGATAGCATCTGTGTTCCTGAAAAAAATGAACACTTAATATATAATCCAGAAGATGAAGAAGTAGAAGCATTATGTATAATGACACCTGCAATGCATTAACAAAAATAATACCTTGAAAAAATAAAGTTGATGATATAGTTGTACCGCGAGCATATCTCGTCTCTAAATTTTTTTAGAGACGAGTTTTTTATTATGAATACAACAAGGTTCCCGGGACCCATCAGCAATATTTGATTGCGTTGATGGGTGTGGTTGTTATTTATAAAAATATATTAATACGGAGGAATAAAATGCTTGATATTAAGAGAATTAGAAGAGAGCCAGAAAAAGTAGAAGAACTCTTAAAGAGAAGGAATCCAGAGCTAAGTCTTGATAAAGTTTTAGAACTTGATAAAATGAGAAGAGAAAAACTTGTTGAAGTTGAAAATATGAAAGCTGAACAAAACAGGGAATCTAAACAAGTACCATTGTTAAAAAAGGAAGGTAAAGATGTTTCTGCTTTACTTAAAAACATGAAAGAACTTGCAGATAGGGTAAAAATACTAGACAATGATGTTAAAGAAATAGACTTAAAGATTGAGGAAGAACTTATATGTATTCCAAATACACCAAATCAAGATATAGCAGTAGGCTTATCTGACGCAGACAATATAGAGGTTAGGAAATGGGGAGAACCCACAAAATTTGATTTTGAACCTAAAGCTCATTGGGATTTAGGCGTTGACTTAGATATACTTGACTTTGAAAGGGCTACTAAAATAACTGGCACTCGTTTCTCAATGTTTAAAGGTGTTGGTGCAAGACTTGAAAGGTCAATAACTGCATACATGCTTGACATACACACGATAGATCATGGCTTTACTGAAATAGCACCACCCTTTATGGTAAACAAAGAAAGTATGTATGGAACAGGTCAGTTGCCTAAATTTGAAGAAGATATGTTTAAATTAAATCAAAAGGATTATTATTTAATACCAACAGCAGAAGTTCCTGTAACAAATATTTATAGAAATGAAGTTTTAGAAGAAGCAGATTTACCAATTTATATGACAGCATACACACCATGTTTTAGAGCTGAAGCTGGTTCAGCAGGAAGAGATACTAGAGGTTTAATTAGAAACCATCAATTTGATAAAGTTGAAATGGTTATGTACTCAATTCCTGAAGAATCATATAAACAACTTGAAACATTGACAGGATTTGCAGAAGATATACTTAAAGGATTAGGACTTCCATACAGAGTTGTAGAGCTTTGCACTGGAGATATAGGTTTTAGTTCAGCAAAAACATATGACTTAGAAGTATGGATGCCAAGCTATAACAGATATGTTGAAATATCTTCTTGTTCAAACTTTGAAGATTTCCAAGCAAGAAGAGCTAATATAAAATATAGACCAGACAACAAAGGAAAGCTTGAATTTATACATACATTGAATGGTTCAGGGTTAGCAGTTGGAAGGACATTTGCAGCAATATTAGAAAACTACCAGCAAAAAGATGGTACAATATTAATACCAGAAGCTCTCAGACCTTACATGAGAGGTATGGAAAAAATCACATTTTAATGTAACAACAAAGAAACAAATTAACTTTTTGAAATTAAAGTTGATTTGTTTTTTGATTCCAAAGCTTATTATTATTTGTTGAATACTTTGAAACCAATCCATCAAAAGATATAATAGTTTATTCTCTCGTAAATTGTGGATTTTATGAGGGACATCAAAATGAAATTGCTTTAGAGATTATGAAAAATTGGTGTGAAAAAACGAAGCTTAAATGGGGACAAGGTTTTGGTATTGGTGGCGGTGGAATGCTTCCTCAACTATCGAGCATTCCTGATGGAAAAGGACCTAAAAAGAATTTTTATATAGAGTTAAAAGTCTTTTCAAGGAATGTAACTTTATGTACTTCGGCAGAAAACATATTCACTTCTCCAAATTTTCCGAGAATTGCATATAAACTTGGAGCAGAAATGGGTTGGCGAAATCTTGCTAAAGCTAATGGATTAAGTAAAAAAGATTTGAATAAGAAGAAATGATAATTTTTTAATTAATATTTAAATAATTTAAAAAGATATAATAAAAACTTACAGTTAATTATTAACAGTAAGTTTTTTCATTTTTATAATGCTTTTTTTAGTAAAATATTATATAATTATGTCAGAAGAAGCATTGGAGGTCACAAATGAAAAAAACAAGTAAAATATTGTCAATATGTCTAATTATAATTATGCTCTCAAACAGCATAGCCTATGGAGAAATTAATGTTAATGAATATATAAAAGGTGCTGTTCTTGGTGATTTGGAAACAGGAGAAGTATTATATGAATATAACGTAAATGAGCAGCTTGCATTAGCAAGTATTACAAAGCTTATGACATATTTATTGATGATGGAAGCTGTAGAAAATAAAGAAATATCTTTAGATGATGATGTGGTTATAAGTGGTCATGCTGCAGCTACAGAGGGAAGCAGATTTGGGTTATTATCGGGAGAAACAGTTAAGTTAAGCATGCTTACTAAGGGTATGCTCATTGTATCAGGAAATGATTGTGCAACAGCTATAGCTGAACATGTAGGTAAAACAGAAGATAATTTTGTGAAAATGATGAATGAAAAGGCATCAGAATTAGGGTTAATGTCTGCAAGTTTTATTAATCCTCATGGTTTACCCATAAATGATGAAGAAACAGGACAAAATCATATGTCAATAACTGACATATATAAACTAGTAAGACACATTCTAACAAAATATCCTCAAATATTAGAAATAACATCGCAAAAGGAACTTGTTGTACCTGAAAGAAACTTCAGCAAAGCATCTACAAATCCAGTACTTGGTGTAGTGCCGGGTGTTGACGGCCTAAAAACTGGTTATACAGATAAATCAGGATTGTGTCTTGTATCTACGATGCCGGTTACAGGAAGTGGACAAGATTTTAGGCTTATCGCAATAATTATGGGAGTGCAAAGCCATGAGGATAGAGTCAGTAAAACAAAAGAGCTTTTAGAGTATGGCAGAGATAATTTTAGCAGTCAGAAACTTACCGATGTTACAGTTCCTATTGACAACGCATATATACCAAGTTCTAAAGGTGGGAAAATAGATGTTTATCCTTCAGTTGATTTTAATAAACTTGTTAAAAATGATGATATTGTAAAAACTGAGATAACATATAATGAATCAGTTTCTGCTCCAATTGCTAAAGGAGAAAAAATAGGCCAAATTAAAATATATATTAATGATAAAGAAGTAGGACAAGTTGATGCAGTAGTTAATGAAGATATAGGAAAAGCCAATATCATCGTAAGAATTTTCAGATTTTTTAAAAATTTATTTGGACTTTAAAAATATTTCCAAAATAATTGAAAAATTTATATCATCTTAGGCATGTTTTCTGTTGTTTAAAAAATATATCTTGCCCAATGTATATTTTGTATATCGGTCAAGATTTTTTTATTAAGTATTTAAAAGCGAAAGCTAAATTTTTAAAAAATGCAATCAATCTACAATCTATACACTTAAATAATTTTAATATATTGAAAAATGCAATTGAAATATACACATAAAATAAGCAAAAAAAATAGCATAAATAGTTGTATGAAAGAATAAATAGATATATGACAAGGTTGAAATATAAACAAATATGTTGACAAATACATAAATATAGTGTAAAATCCATTAATGTAAGTTTGGATTATATTATAAACTTATACTAATGTGCATCTGTAGCTCAGTAGGATAGAGCAGTGCCCTCCTAAGGCATGTGCCGGGGGTTCGATTCCTCTCAGGTGCACCATTTTTATTATTACGAGGTAACGTTTTCACAAAAAAGAGTTAATTTAATTAGTTTATACTAATTTTATTATATATATTAAATTATAGGAGGGAACAATGAAAAAAACATTATCTTTATTATTAGTATTAACAATGATATTAACAGCATGTTCAGGGGGAACAACACCAGAACCTGCTGCAGAACCTTCACAATCTGGGACAGAAGGCGAAGATATAACAGAAGGCGGCAAATATGCTACAGAACAAGTGTATACAACTGCATATGCTGAAGAAGTAACAACAATTAATTATCTGGTATCTACAACAAATGTTGACATATCTCTTGCAGCTAAGTTAGTAGATACATTAGTTGACTACGACAAATATGGAATAATTCAGCCAGCGTTAGCTGAATCGTGGAATGTTTCCGAAGATGGCTTAACTTGGACGTTTAACATAAGAAAAGGGGTTAAGTGGGTAGACTTTGAAGGAAATGATGTAGCTGAAACCACAGCAAATGACTTTGTAAGTGCTGCTAAATATTTATTGACACCTGAAAATGAATCAGCATCAGCTAATTTATTCTACGGAGTAATTGATAATGCAGAAGCTTACTTTAATGGTGAAATAACTGATTTTGCAGAAGTAGGAGTTAAAGCAGCTGATGATTACACATTAGTATATACATTAAAAGAACCAATACCATATTTTGAATCAATGCTTACATATGTATGCTTCTTCCCGGCTTATGGCCCATTATTAGATGAAATGGGAGATCAATTTGGTACAGCTAATTCAGCATTATTATATAACGGCTCATATTTATTAACTGAATTTGAACCTCAGATGCAAAGATTACTTACTAAAAATCCAACTTACTGGGATGCAGCAAATATATTTGTAACAGAATTAAACTACAAATATAACAAAGAAGCAGCTTCTTTATCAGGAGAAATGTACAAACGCGGTGAAGTATCTGATGTAATTATTCCGCCTGCAAGTCTTGATGAATGGATGAACAATCCTGAATTAAAAGATCAAGTCAGACCTGACAGATTAGGTACTTACACATATTTCTATGTTTTTAACTTTAAACCTAATTTTGATGCTGAATATGAACCTGAAAACTGGACAATAGCAGTTAACAATACTAATTTCCGTAAATCCATAGTTTCGGCATTCAACAGAGTTGCAGCAATGGCAACAGAAGATCCATATAATCCGAAATATAGAATAATTAATTCTATAACACCTCCAAACTTTGCTTCTCAAGGCGGTGTGGATTATACTGCAACAGGTAATCTAGCAGCTTTATATGAAAAAGAATTCTTTAATGAATCTGAAGCTAAAACTTATAAAGAAAAAGCTGTAGAAGAACTTACAGCTTTAGGTGCAACATTCCCTGTAAAAATATTAATGCCTTATAATACAAACAGCACATCATGGGCAAATGAAGCTCAAGTAGTTAAGCAGCAGCTAGAAACAATGCTTGGCACAGATTTTGTTGAAATAACATTGTTGCCGCATGCTCCTACCGGTTTCCTTGATGGAACAAGACGTGCAGGTAATTATTCAGTAATGAAGGTAAACTGGGGTCCTGACTATGCAGATCCACAAACATATACAGATCCATTTGCAAGAGACGGCAACTACAATTTCCCGGAATTCACTACATCCGTAGATGCTGCTGGAAAAAATATTTATGAAGTATATGAATCAATGGTTAATGAAGCAAAATCAGAGCTTATTGATTTAACTAAGCGTTATGAAATATTTGCGAATGCAGAAGCTTATCTTATAGAAAATGCTTTTGTTATACCATACAACGTAAGCGGAGGTGATGGTTATGTTGCATCAAAAGCAGATCCATTTGATAAACCATATGCACCATTTGGCATATCAGGTGAAAGATGGAAAGGACGAAAACTTCTTGCAAAACCTATGAACACAGAAGAATTTAATGCAGCACAAACGGAATGGGAAACAGCACGTGACGCAGCCTTAAAAGAAGCAACTAGTAAATAAGATGGGGGGCATAAAGCCCCTTATTTATTTATAGAATGATATTATATATCAAACAGAAAGAGAGGGCGCTAATGCATGAAATATTTTATCATAAGGTTGCTTAGATCATTGCTTACATTAATAATTGTAGTAACAGTAGTTTTTTTACTAATGCGCATGATGCCTGTTGAAGGATACTTTGGTGCGAGTTTTGACAAGCTGGATGAAGCACAAAAGGAAGCTAAACTTGAAAATTTGGGTCTGTTAGATCCTTGGTATATACAATTGAATGATTTTTATGTTGATTTATTAAATGGTGATTTGGGAGAGTCTATAACATACAGACCAAAAGTGGCAATTACTAAAATATTGGGAGATAAGCTTTTAATATCATTGCGTTTTGGTTTAGCATCACTATGTTTGTCATTGGTGGTAGGTTTAAGTCTTGGTGTATTAATGGCAAGATTTAAGGGCAAGTTTTGGGATAAATTAGGGACAGGGTATGTTGTTGGTGCTAATGCTGTTCCGGCAGTAATATATTATTTGCTCATTCAGGTGTTTTTTACTGATATATTTAATTTGCCGCTGTTGTTTGACAAATCAGATCCTAAAAGCTGGATACTTCCCGTAATTTGTTTATCACTTGTAAATATTGCTTATTATGCAATGTGGATAAGACGATATATGGTGGATGAATTAAATAAAGATTACGTAAGATTAGCGAGAGCAAAAGGATTAAAAAATAAGGAAATAATGCTTAAGCATGTAATGCGGAATGCATTTGTTCCAATGGCTCAGTATTTACCGGCTTCAATATTGTATACAGTGTCAGGGTCCATTTATGTGGAATCATTGTTTTCAATACCGGGAACAGGCGGCCTTTTAGTTACAGCAATACAAAGACAGGACAATACATTGGTTCAGTCATTAGTTCTTTTGTACTCATCAATAGGAATCATAGGCTTAATGCTTGGTGATATATTGATGGCAACGTTTGACCCGAGAATTAAATTAGGCAGTGGAGGAGGATCTAGATAATGACAAGTAAAAAAATTCTTAACAAAATGGCAGACAATATTGATCCATCCTTATTTGAATTTGCAGAGTATGATGAATCCAAAAGTGAGTTATCCGGTTATTCGAATTATTCATTTTGGAGATCAACAATACAAGTATTTATGAAAAACAAAGTAGCTTTAGCACTTTTGATTGTCATTGCAACTGTTGTAGTATTTACTTTAATTCAACCATATTTGCCTAATCAAAAGAGTCCGACTCAAATATATATTAATCCGGAAACAGGAATGCAGTATAGAAATGTGAAACCAAACGGTGAATTTTGGTTTGGTACCAATTCAATAGGACAGGATTTATGGGCACGTATTTGGAGCGGTACTAGAACTTCTCTTTTCATAGGATTTGCTGTAGGATTATTTGAAGCTGTAGTTGGAATAACTATTGGCGCAGTATGGGGTTATGTGAGAAAGCTTGATGCCATAATAACTGAAATATACAATGTTTGGGATAATATACCGTCAACAGTAGTTTTGATTATTTTAACTTATATTATGAAGCCAAGCATTTCAACCATTATATTTGCAATGTGCATGACAGGCTGGCTGCAAATGGCGAGATTTGTCCGAAACCTTATAATGATTATAAGAGACAGGGAATATAATTTGGCTTCCAGATGTCTTGGTACTCCTGCAAGCAGAATAATTACAAAAAATTTGCTGCCTTATTTAGTATCAGTTATAATGCTTAGAATGGCTCTTGCAATACCGGCAGCAATAGGAAATGAAGTTTTCTTATCTTATATTGGAATGGGGTTGCCAATTGACATTCCATCACTGGGAAACCTGATCAATGAAGGCAGATCATTAATGATGGATCCTAACCAAAGATACCAGTTATTTTTCCCGGCTGTGGTTATATCTGTTGTAACAATATCCTTCTATGTAATCGGCAATGTTTTTGCAGATTCAGCTGATCCAAGAAATCATGTATAGGAGGCAGGACAATGGGACATAAATCAATTGAAGAAATAATTAAAAGTGAAGTTATATTATCTGTTGATGACCTTGTAATTAAATTTAATTTACGTGGACAGGAATTAACAGCCATAAGAGGAGCATCTTTAGATTTACACAAGGGAGAAAGTTTAGCCATTGTTGGTGAATCGGGTTCTGGTAAGTCTGTTTTTACAAAATCGTTTATGGGACTTTTAGATGCAAATGGAAGAATAGAAGAAGGATCTATCACTTATAAAGGTGATGACTTAGCAAAATATAAAACGGAAGATGAATGGATTAAAATTAGAGGAAAAGAAATGGCTATGGTATTTCAAGATCCTATGACATCATTAAATCCTCTGAAAACTATCGGTAAGCAAGTTCAAGAATCTATTGAACTTCATCAAAATTTAAAAGGCGATGAAGCAAAGAAGTTAACTGTTGAAATTTTAAATGATGTAGGAATTTCAGAACCGGAGAAAAGGTATAAACAATATCCACATGAATTTTCCGGTGGTATGAGACAAAGAGTTGTAATAGCAATAGCCATTGCATGCAATCCAAATATCTTAATATGTGATGAACCAACAACAGCACTGGATGTAACAATACAGGCACAAATACTTCAACTGTTGAAAAATTTGCAGGACAAATATAATTTAACCATTATATATATTACACATGATCTAGGTGTTGTTGCAAAAGTTGCAGATAGAATTGCTGTAATGTATGCAGGAGACATAATTGAATTAGGAACAGCAGATGAAGTATTTTTTGATCCTAAGCATCCTTATACATGGGCTCTTTTATCATCATTACCTCAGTTAGGTATTAAAGGAGAACCGCTGTATTCTATAAGCGGAACACCTCCAAACTTATTCAAAGAAATTGTTGGGGATGCTTTTGCTCCTAGAAATCCCAAAGCATTAAAAATTGATTTTATTGAAAGGCCGCCATATTTTCAAGTAAGCCAAACACATAAAGCTCGTACTTGGCTCTTAGATCCAAGGGCACCAAAAGTTGAACCATCTCTTATGATTAAAAAAATGCAAGAGAAATGGGGTGGCGCAGATGGAAAATAAAAAAGAAATATTGTTGGAAGTAAAAAACCTAAAAGTTGAATTTGGAAGCAAGAAAAAGAAATTTGTTGCTGTAAATGATGTAAGTTTTAACATTTACAAAGGAGAAACATTTGGACTTGTTGGAGAATCCGGTTCTGGAAAAACAACAATAGGAAGAGCCATTATAAGAATAAATCCTGCGGTTGGAGGAGAAATAATATTTAACGGCAAAAAAATAAGCGGCAAAATTGACAATGAGACAGATAAAGAGCTTACTAAAAAAATACAGATGATATTTCAGGATCCAATGGCTTCTTTAAATGAAAGAGCAAAAGTTGATTATATAGTATCAGAAGGATTATATAACTTAAAAAATTATGGTACAGAAGAAAACAGAAAGAAAATGGTTGAGCAAGCGCTTTTAGATGTTGGTTTGCTTCCAGAGTTTGCAAGCCGTTTTCCTCATGAGTTCTCAGGAGGTCAAAGACAGCGCATTGGCATAGCAAGGGTATTGGTTATGGAACCTGAGCTTGTAATAGCTGATGAGCCTATTTCAGCCCTTGACGTATCAATCCGTGCACAAGTTATTAACCTTTTATCAGCGCTTCAAGAGCAAAAAGGATTAACATACTTGTTCATAGCACATGATTTGTCAGTGGTGCGATTTATTTCAGACAGAATTGCTGTTATTCACAAGGGAGAAATTGTTGAGCTTGCCGAATCAGAAAAGCTGTTCGCAAATCCTCTGCATCCATATACAAAGTCATTGTTGTCGGCTATACCAACGCCTAATCCAAGGATTGAAAGAGACAAGACAATTGAAATTTATAATCCCGGAAACTGTCATTTTGACTATGATAAAAATCCTCCTTCATGGTTTGAAATCGAGCCGGAACACTTTGTATTAGGAAATGAAAGAGAAATTGAAGCTTACAAAAAACAAATACAATAAGGCAATGAATATGAAAATAAGTGGCTGCTTCAATTAATGGGCAGCCTTTTATATTGCTGAGAAGATAACTATCGTTCTATTAAAAATTGTTGAAATTATGAACAAATATGATATAATAATGAGCAATAATATTATTACTACTATGTATTGAAAATTCAGCATGTCTCATACATTATTTTCTTGAATTCAATAGCATTTCGTGGTATCCTGTTATGGATTTGGACATGATGAAAAGGAGCTTAAATAACAATGATATTTGGGACACTGGTGAACAGCATCATATTAATGGCAATTTTGATGGCTGTGGGGTATTATTTAAGAAACAAAAACATTTTAAATGATGATGCAGAAATTTCCATATCGTTCATATTAGTTAATATTACAATACCTGCAATGGTAATTAAGGCATTGTATATAGATTTTTCCATGGAGCAGTTAAAAACCGGCATTATTCTTTTTATTGTAGCTGTTATTTTTGATATAATACTTATTATAATAGGTAATGTTTTTTCTTTGCGAACAAAGGATGAAGAAAAAAGAAAAATTTTCAAGTATACTGTTGTATTAATGAATTGTGGGTTTATGGGATTCCCTCTTGTAAATCAACTTTTTGGCAACGAAGCCATGTTTTATGCAACTATGTTTCAAACTCCTAATATAATACTTATGTGGACTTATGGAATGGGTTTGTTGATGGGTAAGAAAAAGAATAAGGATAATGTTAAGGATATGCTGCTTAATCCAGGAATGCTGGGAATATATGCCGGTTTGTTCTTATATTTTACACAAATTAAATTACCTTTGTTTGCAGTAAATTTAGTTGATTTATTAACAAATGTAACTACAGTATTATCCATGATTATTATAGGAAGCAAAATTAAAACTATTGGAGTAAAAAATTCTTTAATAAACAGACAAGCATATTTTGCAACATTTTTCAGATTAGCAGTTTCTCCAGTTATTATGATTATATTGTTAAAGTTCTTTGATTTTGGAACTATAATTGAACAAATATTTGTAATATACGCGACATTACCTGTTGCTACGATGATGCCGATTTTGGCTGAGAAATATAAAAGCGACGATATATTTGCTTCTAAGATTGTTGTTATTACACATTTGTTTTCATTAATAACAATTCCAGTATTTTTCTGGTTATACACAGTGATATAAAAACATTGAATAATGAATAATTAATGTTGGATTTGTGCCAAAGACACAAATCCTTCTTTTATTACTATTTTAATTATTAATTGTTTAGTACTTGACACGTGCTGTACTATGGCATATAATACAGATACTGTACTAAGTGTACTAATACGCAGAGAATGAAATAATGGAGAAAATCATGAAAGAAATAAATTTAGTTTTAACTCAAACAAATACAATAATATCTAAAACAATCAAAATTTTATCAAAGAAACCATATAATCATATATCAATTTCTTTGAGTGATGACTGCTCAACAATGTATAGTTTTGGAAGGAAAATAATTTGGTTTCCTTTGATTGGAGGGTTCGTTAAAGAAGATGTAAATGAAGGTATATTTAAGATGCATCCCGAAACAAAATGTAAAATTTATAAGCTTGAAATTACAGATGAGGAGTATGACACAGTAATGGAAAGGCTGAATAATTTTTTACAGAATCCTAATAAGTTTAAGTACAGTATTTTAAATTTATTTTTAATGTATTTAAATGTACCATTCAGCAGGGAAAATTATTATGTATGTTCAAGCTTTGTTACTTATTTGTTGTGGGGCATTGTTCCTTTGAAAAAGGAAATATCATTAGTGGTGCCGGATGATTATAATAATTTAAAACTTGAAGCAGTATATGAAGGCAAATTACAAAGTTATGTAAACAGTAAAGTTGCTTGCAATAACATTTAGTAGGAGGTGCTAAATTGGTAAAAATTGACAATAATAGTTCGAAGGCTATTTATGAACAAATTTATGATGGAATGACAAGATTAATTTTGTCAAAAGCACTTAAGCCTGATGAACAGCTTCCATCAGTGAGAGATCTTGCTGCATTATTAAAAATCAATCCAAATACTATTCAAAAGGCATATAAGTTTTTAGAGTTGGATAATTATATTTATACTGTTAAAGGTAAAGGAAATTTTGTAAAAAATGCAAATGAACTAAGGAGCATACATATAAAAAACACGGAAGAACAATTAGATAATATTATTAAATCTTTAAAAGAACTTGGTTTAAAGGACGACAAGGTTATTGAACTGGTTAAGAAAATATTAAATAATCAGGAGGTAGGGACGCAATGTTAAAAGTAGATAATTTAAGCAAAAAATTTGGGGATTTCCAGGTTTTAAGCAATGTTGACATAAATGCAGAAGCAGCCCAGATTTATGGACTTGTGGGCTCGAATGGCTGTGGAAAAACAACACTTTTAAAACATATTATGATGATTTACAAACAAGATCAAGGAGATATCTTTCTTGATGAAAATGTAGTAAAAGAAGATTCGGAATTAATAAAGGATTTTTATTATGTGCAGGACAGCTTATTTTTCCCATATCAGTTTACATTAAATAAATTGTTCGCTTATGAAAAACTATTATATAAAAATATTTCTGAAGAAAAATTTAATAAACTTGTCAATTACTTTAATATAGATAAAAGTAAAAGTTTAAATAAAATGTCTAAGGGACAAAAAAACAAGCTGCCTTTGTAATGGCAATATCCGCACAGCTGCGATAAAGTCGGAATAATGCATGAAGGTAAAATACTTAAAGAAGAAAATCTTGAAAAGATGAAAGATGACATAAAAAGAGTTCAATTTGCAGTTGAAGGAGATTTTGACTCTTCAAAATACACAGAGTTTAATATTATAAAATGCGTTAAAATAGGAAGTATCAATATTTGTACATTAACAGGAAATGCTGATGATGATTCATTCAATGCAAAGAAGGATGAAATTTCATATAAAATTATTAATTCGGATGAAATGAAAAAACGTAAATATTATTATCTGTATGACGAAGAAAATTATAATTCTGATAATTTGTATTGTTATGTAGGCTATAATAACAAAGAAGGCATTGCTATTGATAATATAAATATTGATGAGATAAGGGAATATTTAATTAAAGATATTAATGCTCAGTTTGCAGAAAAAGAAAATGCATTTGAACCTTTGATGTTTTATAATTATGACATTCCTCATGATAAAGGTGATGAAGGAACCTATTATTTGCAAATAATGGACAAGAAAAATAATTACGAGGACACAGAAAATAAAGTAGAAATAGATGGATTGGACTTGTATGAATTTGAAAATACTCTGGAGTATTTAAAATTGGAAAATTAATTATATACAAATAAGAAGAAGGATTTGAATAAATAAGATTCAAATCCTTCTTCTTATTATTGATTCAATTGCTAAATCTATTGTTTATATATTTATGTTATTTCCAAGTCTTTGTATTACAGCAACGGATGGAAGCTGAGTTTTAGCTATTGTAATATTGTCGTTGCAAACTATTTTAACGGGATTATTTTCGTCTTCTACAATAATATTTCTTGCTTTAACATCTGTCAACTGAACAGAGTTTACTTTTGATGCTGAAATAACTATATTTCCAAGAACTACAACATTTTTTAAATAAACATTGCCTGAGCCTACTGAATCCAGTATATTCAAGTCACCTACAACAACAGCTCCTGTATATGATTCATTGTAATTTGTAATGTTAAATCCTCGTTCAATATTTTCATTCTCAACTATTTCATAAATAATTTTTACAGCTTCTGCACGTGTCAATGCTTTTGAAGGCATATATATGCCATTTGGATATCCAAGAATGTAACCTTTATTATAAACTGTGTTGACGCTTGGTTTTGCCCAATCCTGTATTGTGCTGTAATCTGATAAAAGTGTTGCTCCTTCTCCGTCAGCTTCTCCTGAAGTTATAGTGCTGCTCACGACTTTAGCAACTTCTTCACGCTTTATTGGATTGTTTGGTCTGAACGTATTGTTTTCATATCCTGAAAAGAATCCGGAAGCAACAGATTTTTGCACTTCATTATAAAACCATTCGCTTTTACTTACGTCAGAAAAATTCAATACTGCTGCATTTTCAATATGCATTGCACTGTTTAGCAATTTTGAAAATTCAGCTCTTGTTATAGTTCTGTCCGGTTTAAATGTACCATCCTCGTATCCTGATACAAAGCCTAATTTAACGGCTTCAGTTATCCAGTCTTTTGCCCAATGTCCTTCAATATCAGAAAATGTATTGCTTGTACTTTTTGTTCCTGCTGTGACAGTCAATTCTTCAATTTCTTTTATATCAGAATTTGCCTCAACTTCAATTTTTTCTGAATTTTCATCAGTTTCAGGAATCTCCTGGCTTTCTTCCACATTTTGTGGATTTTCCGTTATTACATCAAGAACACCGGCGTATGTAACAACATTCATGTTAGCTGCTAAACTTATGCACAGTCCAAAGACTGATATTTTCTTTATAATATTTTTCAACTTGTCCTCCTTAAGATCACATATTATGCACCATTTATATAGACTGCAAATTTAGGTTATTTGTTCCGAAATTATAATAATTTATGTAATTTCTTAGTTTATTATAGTTTTATTCACCTTAAAAGTAAATAGGTAATAATAGACATATGTATTGACTTATGCGTATAAAGTAAATTATAATTAAATATAATAATTAATAGGAACGGTAATGGACGAAATATTTATGATGGAAGCCTTGAAAGAGGCTAAAAAAGCATATGAAATTAAAGAAGTGCCTATTGGAGCTGTTATTGTGAGAAATGGTGAAGTTGTAGGCAAAGGCTTTAATCAGAAAGAAACGTCAAAAGATGCAACTCTTCATGCTGAAATTTCTGCAATAAAGGATGCATGCAAAAATTTGGGAGGATGGCGTCTGCCCGGATGTACAATGTATGTAACGTTGGAGCCGTGTCCTATGTGCGCCGGTGCCTTAGTAAATGCACGCATTGAAAGGCTGGTAATTGGCACAAGGGATTTAAAAACAGGAGCATGTGGTTCTGTAATAAATATAGTGCAAATGGAAAAGCTAAATCATCAAATTGATGTTCAATATGGTATATTAGAAGAAGAATGTTCTGATATAGTGAAGGAATTTTTTGCAGAATTGAGGAAATATAAAAAATAACATCAAATGGGGGAACAAACGATGGAAAGATATCCAGTTCTTGAAGTTGACTTAAAAAAACTGTACACTAATACAAAAATAGTAACAGAATTATGTAAGACCCAAAAGATTAAAACTGCCGGTATTATTAAAGGATTTGGGGGACTTGTAGCTGGTGCATTGGAAATGGAAAAAGGCGGGTGTGCTCAGCTTGGCAGCTCAAGGATTGAACAGTTAAAAGCCTTGAAGGATTCAGGCGTCACTTTGCCACTGCTTCTTGTAAGAATACCAATGTCTTGTGAAATAGAGGATGTAGTTAAATACAGCGACATATGTCTTGTTTCAGAAAAAAATACGTTAATTGAATTAAATAATGAAGCAAAAAAGCAAAACAAAAAATATGGTGTTATATTGATGTATGATTTAGGAGACTTGAGAGAAGGGATATTTACAAGAAAGGAATTGGCAGACCTTTCTGAATTTGTAGAATACGAACTAAATGACCTTATTCTTGAAGGAATCGGCTCCAATTTAAGCTGCTATGGCTCTGTTGCTCCAACTAAAGAAAATTTAACTGAATTATCAGAAGCTGCAAGTGCTATAGAAGAAAAATTAAATAGAAAATTAAACATTGTTTCAGGTGGAGGAACAACAACACTGCCTCTTTTAACAAGAGGAGGCGTTCCAAGTAAAATTAATCATCTGCGTATCGGTGAAGGAATTGTAAACACTCAGGACCTGCCGCTCTACTGGAATACAAACATTGAAGGACTTGATAAGGATACATTTGTTTTAAAAGCACAAATCATAGAATTAAATGAAAAACCAACTCATCCCATTGGAGAACTTATAGTAAATGCATTTGGAGAAGTTGGACATTATGAAGACAAAGGAATAAGAAAAAGGGCGATAGTAGCATTGGGAAATCAGGATGTGGGAGATTCTTCAAAACTTGTGCCTAAGGATAATAATATTATTGTTTTAGGGGCAAGCAGCGACCACACAATATTGGACATTGAGGACTGCAGCAAAAACTACAAACTTGGAGATATAATAGAATTTAATGTTTTATACCAGGCTATGTTATTTACTACGTTATCTGAATATGTTCACAAAAAATTTATTCAATATTGATTCATTGCAACAATGAATATAAATTTTAAGGAGGCACATATGCCAATTATTAAAGTAGAAATGCTTAAAGGAAGAACATTAGAACAAAAAAGAGCCTTAGCAGAAAAAGTTACACAAGCAGTTGTTGAAACTGCAAATTGTCCAAAAGAAGCAGTTAGAATTATCATAAGAGAAATGGATT
>JBASLQ010000345.1:0-3926 GCA_049656425.1 Sedimentibacter sp. | reverse complement strand
CAGTTTTTTTAATACCAATTATGTTATATGCAGGGTTTATGATAAAATCAATGACAAAATCAAACAGGAAAAGTGACAGCAGTTCAGAAGGATTTTCGGAAGAATCAAAAGAAACTGTATCTTCAACATCTTACTTTGAAAAGAAAAAAACTGAAGAGACAAAAATACAAATTGGTTTTGACGATGTGGCAGGTTTAGATGAAATAAAAGACGATTTATTGGATGTAATTGACTTTTTAAACAATGAAGACAAATACAAATTAATGGATGCAAAAGTTCCAAGAGGGATACTGCTGTATGGCCCGCCTGGAACAGGCAAAACACTTATTGCCAAAGCAATAGCTGGTGAAGCTAAAGCTACATTTATATATTCAAGCGGATCAGAATTCGTTGAAAAATATGTGGGCGTAGGTGCAAAAAGAGTAAGAATGATCTTTGAAAGAGCGCGAAAAGAAGCTCCCAGCATAATTTTTATAGATGAAATAGATGCACTTGGAGCTAAAAGAAATTCTGAAAGCAACAACGAAAAAGATCAAACGTTAAATCAGCTTTTAATAGAATTGGATGGTTTCAACAATACTAACAATGTTATTGTAGTTGCTGCAACTAACAGAATGGATTTATTAGATGACGCACTGCTTAGACCAGGACGTTTTGATAGAAAAATATATGTTGGCAACCCAAATTTTTATTCAAGAATGAAGATATTAGAAGTTCATACAAAAAATAAGCCATTAGATAAAAAAGTGCAGCTTAAGGATATTGCCACAAAAACACATGGTTTTTCCGGAGCTCAGCTTGCTAACCTTGCAAATGAAGCAGCTTTAAAAGCCATAAAGGATAAAAGCAAAAAAATCAACAATGAAAATTTTGAATTTGCCATTGAGAAAATTGCAGCAGGAATTGAAGTAAAACACTCAACAGTTTCTGAAAAAGAAAAAAGAATAGTCGCGTACCACGAGGCAGGTCATGCCGTTGCAGCTAAAATTCTTAACATAGACAAAGTTCAAAAAATATCCATAATTCCAAGAGATAAAGCATTAGGATATGTTTTGAAGTTTCCCACAGAAGATAAATACTTATATACAAAAAATGAACTTTGTGACAAAGTGAATGTACTTTTGGCAGGCAGAGCTTCTGAAGAGATATTTATGGGTGAAGTTTCTACAGGAGCTTCAAACGATATAAAAGAATCCACTAACATAGTATATGAAATAATATGCAGTTATGGTATGGGAAAGAACACTCAAAATACTTGCATTGAAGAACGATTCTTTAAATATTATCTGGATAGTATAAAGGATGAAGCTTCAGAAATGATAAAAGAAGCTTATGACAAAGCTTTAACCCTGATTAAAGAAAATGAAACCATTGTTGAAAGAATAGCCGAATATTTAATTAAAAATGAAACGATGAATGCGGAACAGTTGGATGAAATGATGGATGCAAAGAAAAAAAAGGTGCTGATATAACAATAGGTTTAGTGGTGGATAACATTGATTAAGCAATGGATTAGCCATAGAAAAAAGACGGTTATGCCGTCTTTTTGTTTTATGTATCGCTTATCTATCGCTTATCTATCGCTCATCTATCGCTTATCTATCGCTTATCTATCGCTTATATATTTTTATTTATCGCTAAATCTATCACTTTATCGCTACTTCAGGTAGTCCATTGGTTGTGTTCTGACACCGTTAATTCTGACTTCAAAATGAAGATGATTACCGGTTGAATATCCGGTTGAGCCTACTTGTGCTATTGTTTCACCCCTTGAAACTGCTTGTCCTTTGCCAGCCAAAAGTTTTGAGCAATGACCATAAAGAGTTGCAATTCCGCCGCCATGGTCAACTATTATGTAATTGCCGTAAGAATAATGCCATCCTGCAAATATTACCACTCCATCATTGGCAGATACAATTGAACTGCCGTATGGGGCAGCTATGTCAGTACCGCCATGACTTGTCCAAACTCCGGTTATAGGATCAGATCTTCCTCCAAAATTAGATGTAATTCTGTAATTTCCAGGTGCCGGCCACGCCATTTCACCACCTGCATATTCAACAGCACGTTGTGCTGCCAGTATTTCTTTTTCAATTTTAGCTGACTGAGCATCCATTTCAGCTTCCTGTCTTTGAATTTCGTATATATCGCTTTGTATACTTGACATATACGATTCTTTTGAACGAGAAGCAACTGTTACTTCATTTTGTTTAGCAGCTAAATCATTTATTACTGCAGTTAATTCAAGTCTTTCAGTTTCCTGACTTAATTTAAGTTCTTCAACTTCAGCTTTTTGCTCTGTTATGCTTTTCAACAAATCAACATCACTTTTTACGATTAACTGAATCATATCCACTCTTGTTAATGCATCTACAATATTTTCAGAATTTAATATTACTTCCATGTATCCTGAAGTACCGTTTTTATACATTACTCTTAATCTGTCTTCTAATATTTCATTATTTTTTTCGATTTCTGTATTAAGTTCATTAATTTTCTGTTCTGATTCTGCAATTTTCATAGTAATTTCTTGCTTTTCAAGTTCATAACTGTCAGCTTCCAAAGACAACGCTCTTATTTCATTATCCAAAGCATCAATTTCTTGCTGCACACTTTTCTTTTCACCTTTAAGAGCATCGGCTTGTTTACGAAATTCCTTAATTTGATTTTCAATTTGTTGTTGTTTATACTGCAAATCTGCAATGCTTCCGCCTGCTCCCACAGGGAAAACACTTAAAGCAGTTATCATTAGCAGAATAGAGGCGATACTTTTTCTAAACATAACACACTCCTATACACTCAAGAATTTTTTCAATGAAACTAAACTTCCTAATATCCCAATGCCTATTCCTATAGTTAAAAATATTATAACAAGATCATTACGTATCACATCCACACCAATCATGTATCCGGATATACCTGACAATAATGCAACATAACGGCCTGCCAGATATTTAATAATATAATTGTAACCAACTGTAATTATTAAAATAGCTATAACGGATCCAAACAATCCAAGCATAATCCCTTCAACCACAAATGGTCCTCTCACATATCCATTTGTTGCTCCAATATACTGCATCAGCTCAATTTCCCTCTGTCTGTTCAGTACAGTAATTTTAATGGTGTTAGAAATAATAAATACGCTTATGAGCAAGAGTATAATTATTAAGCCTGCTCCAACTTTTTTAACAAAATCAGCAATTTTTATTAAGCTGTTTACAGCATCTTTATAATACTGTACATCTTCAACACCTTCAAAAGTTTCTATCTTCGCAATGACAGCTTCAGACATGCTTACATCCTCAAGCTGCACTATATACGTGTTTGGCAGAGGATTCACTCTCAAACCTTCCAAGAGAAATGCATCCTCTCCCCAGTCTTCTTTTAATTTATCAAGAGCATAGTCCTTTGTCTGATAAGCAACACCCATTACTCCATCAATTTCCATGAACGACGTGCCCATATCATCTATTTGATTTTCATCAGCATCATCCTTAATGTATACTGCAATTTCATCAAATGTTTCTTTAGTTACCAACGCTACATTATTTACATTCAAAACTATAATAAGTACAAAACCAAGTATTATCAAAACCGCTGTTACAGAGCCTACTGATGCAAGTCCCATCATTCGATTTCTCCACATGCTTTTAAAAGCTTGCCTAAATATATAATTAATTTTCTTTGGGTTCATTTACGTATCCCCCTGCTTTGATATCTCTGATAATGACACCAGATTTAAGTTCAATCACTCTCTTTTGATAGTGATTTACTATTTCTCTGTCGTGAGTTGCCATTATAACTGTTGTCCCTCTTTTGTTAATTTCTGTAAGGATTTTCATAATTCCTTTCGAAGTGTCAGGATCCAAATTACCTGTAGGCTCGTCCGCAATTATTGTTTCAGGTTTATTTATAACAGCTCG
>JBASLQ010000344.1:0-5422 GCA_049656425.1 Sedimentibacter sp. | reverse complement strand
CAATAAAGGGTGAATACCCATATTCCTTTGATCAGGCATTTAAAAAACTGAAGTATAATATTAAAGATTTCACTGAAGAAGAATTAGTAGAGCTTCAAGAACAAGGCCAGGCAGACTGGATATTAGTTAATGGAAGTGTTAAATTCAATGAAAGCTTTTATGGCTCATTGCTTAAAACCAGAGCTGATTTGGAAGCAAGACTAATAAATAAAAGTGAATCAAACGATGAAAGAGATCATTTTTTAAATGACAACATCAAAGATATGAAACAAAACGGCGAAGCTTCATATTACATACATTTAAAAACATCAGTTAAAGTTAAAAAAGAATCAGCAAGAATTGGAGAAAAAATTATAGTACATATGCCCATACCCATTAATTGTCAGCAGTCTGATATAAAAATAATAAAAACTACACCAGAAGCAACATTCATTGCTCCAGAAGATTATCCTCAAAGAACTGCATATTTTGAAACAGAACTTATGGAAAATCAAGAATTTTCAGTAGAATATTCATATGAAAGCCACTTGAAATTTTTTAATCCAGATTTATCCATGGTTGACATAAATCAGCCTACATTTTGCACAGAAGAAGTAGAACCGCACATTATGTTTACACCATATATTAAAGAACTTACAAAAGAAATAATTGGAGAAGAAACAAATTCTTTAATTAAAGCAAGAAAAATATATGACTATATTACTCAAAATGTCAAATATTCATATATGAGAGCATATTCAACAATTGTTAACATACCAGAATATGCAGCACTTAATTTAAAGGGAGACTGTGGCGTTCAAGGACTTTTGTTCATAACATTGTGCAGATGTGCAGGAATTCCCGCAAAATGGCAGTCAGGTTTAGCAGTAACTCCATATAATGTAGGACCTCACGATTGGGCACAAATTTATGTTGAGCCATTTGGCTGGATGTATGCAGATCCATCATTTGGGGGTGGAGCATTAAGAAACGAAAATACAGAAAAATGGAATTTTTACTTTGGCAATTTGGATCCATTTAGAATGGTTGCAAATTCAGAATTTCAATATGAATTCAATCCTCCAAAAAAATATTGGCGTCACGATCCATATGACAATCAAGTTGGAGAATGCGAGTATGAAGATAGAGGATTAAGAAGAGAAGAATATAAAGTTGATTATCAACTTATTGATATGCATAAAATATAACGTATGGGAGGGTACCACTCCCCCATACGTTATATTATTCATTTGAATCTTTGACTGCACTTTCCAGCTGCTTCATTGCTTTTTCCAGTACAGAACGGGGACATGCAACATTTAATCGCATAAAACCGGAAAGACTTCTGCAAAATCCATTTCCGGAATTTAATCCGAGTTTTGCTTTATGAATCATAAATTCTTTTAATTCATCATTGCTCATTTCTAAGTTGCGGCAATCTAACCAAACTAAATATGTGCTTTCAGGTTTGCTTGGAATTATTTGAGGTATATTATTTTTGCAGTATTCTATAATAAATTCAATATTTCCTTCAATATAAGTTATTAATTGTTCAAGCCATTCTTCGCCTTCCTTGTAAGCCGTTTGCAGTGCAACAAGACTAAAACAGTTGTTTCTGTGTATCTCTAGGTTTCTCCAGAATCTATCAAATTTTTCTTTTGTTGCTTCATTAGGAAAAATTGCAAAAGATGCTTGTAGACCGGCTAAATTAAATGTTTTGGAACAAGAAGTGCAAGTTATTGTAATGTCAGAAACCTCTTTTGAAATACTTGCAGTAGGAATATGTTTGTTTCCCCATAACATTAAATCAGAATGAATTTCATCTGAAGCAATCATGACATTGTATTTTAAACACAAATTTGTAATTTTTATAAGTTCTTCTCTGGACCATACTCTACCTACCGGATTTTGTGGGTTACACAAAATGAAAAGTTTAGGTTCTAGTTTTAATTTTTCTTCGAAATCTTCAAAATCTATTGAATATATGCCATGCTTTTCAACAAGCTGACTTTCTAATACTGTTCTGTCCCAGGCTTCCACAACATCATAAAACTCTGGATAAACAGGAGTCTGTATAAGCACTTTGTCTTTATTATCCGTAAATTCTCGTACTATTACTGATAATGAAGGAACTACACCTGGACTAAAGCTTACTAATTTTTTATTTACTTCCCAATTGTTCCTCTTTTTCTGCCAATCGCAAAAAGCTTGGAAATAAGAGTCTGGTTTAGAAGTATATCCATAAATTCCTTGTTCAGCTCTTTTTAAAACGGCATCCTTAATAGGTTTAGCTGTTTCAAAATCCATATCTGCAATCCATAATGGTATTAAATCAGAAGTGCCAAAGTTTTTATCCCTTTCATCGTATTTAACTGCGTAGCTGTCGCTGCGGTCGATGACTTTATCAAAATTATATTTCATTTAATATTCCTTTCATGAAAACTTATATTTAAAACCATGGTAATAATTTAGCAAAAAATATGCCAATTAGAAAATTTGAAAGCTAAAACAGCTTTTATTAAAGAATAAAATTGGAAATGTTATGAAACACATTAATTTTATAAAAAATGCATATTAAAAGTACGCAAAAAAAGATGAAAAAAGTTGTAAAATAAAAATTAATTGGTTAAAGTCATTACAACTTAAACCTATTAATAGTGTTTTTTTTACCTAAGTGCTGCTTTTAATTCGTTAATTACTTTAATTCCTCGTTCATTTATTTTACTGCCGCCTCTTCCCTGAGACATTTTTATTAAGCCTAAATTATTCAAATTATTTAAAAGTGTTCGTACTTCTTGTTGAGTAAGATAGTTGCCTTTTTCTTGTGCTTTTTCAGATATAGATAATCTGCCCATTGGTTTTTGATATATGAAAGCATTATGAAGCAAGTCCAATACAAGGATATAGTCATCTAATTTATTTCCGGCTAATTGCTTTAACATATTTATATCTAAATTTAATTTTTCATCATTTTTGTTCATTCTCATAAATAATCCATAATGAAAACTTGTTGGTAAATCTTCATATTCAACAAAATCTTTATCCAAATAAGTTAAGTATTCAACATAGTTATGAAGTTCTCGCACATTACCTTTCCAATAGTTTGACATAAATGCTGTTTTTACTTGAGGTGTCAGGCTGAATCTGCCTCCTAACTTGTTTTTAATATGTTCAAACAATATCATTATATCTTCACCGCGTTCTCTCAGCGGAGGAATCAGAATAGGCAAAGTGCTTAAACGGTAGTATAAGTCACTTCGGAAAACTCCTTCATTTACAAGGCTTTCCAGCGTTTCGCTTGATGCTGCAATTACACGTACATCAATACTGATTATTTTATCGCCGCCAACCCTCATAATTTCCCGTTCCTGGATTACTCTTAAAAGTTTGATTTGCAGTGCCGGGCTCATACCTTCAACTTCATCTAAAAAAATTGTACCATTGTGGGCAAATTCAAAAAGGCCTAATTTACCTCCTCGCTTTGCTCCTGTGAATGATCCTTCTTCATATCCGAAAAGTTCACTTTCAAGCAAATTATCAGGCATTGCTGCACAATTTATAGCAATGAAAGGGAATTCCCGCCGTTCAGATTCATTATGGATTGCATGAGCAAAAAGTTCTTTTCCAGTGCCGCTTTCACCTGTAATAAGAACAGCTGAATTGTTTTTTGCCATTTTTTTTGCAATAATACAGGCCTTTTTAATTGGAGCACTTTCTCCGATGATATCATCAAATGTATACTTTGATTTATGTCCTTTGTTTAGCAATTGAATACGAAAATTTTGCTGTTTTGATTCTTCATCAGTGAATTTTTGAATAGTTGCAAATGCTCCAATATAATCATTTCCACGTATTATAGGAGCAATTGTAACACTGATAACAACACCTTTAGATTTTACTAAACGATTGCTGATTTTTTTTCTTGTAAGCCTGCACTCTTTAAATGGCAAAAAAGGATAATATAATACTGCTGGCTTGTCAATAACTTGATTTTTTTCAATACCAGTAATTTCAACAGCTTTTGAGTTGCAAGCAAAAACAATATCGCTTTCATTTACACCAATAATTCCATAATCTATAATTTCCATCAAAATTCCAAATTGGCTTTCCATGTTAAGGGAACGTCCGAAGAGATGGTCAAAGCTGTAATTGCTGGCAGCAATAGAACTGAAATATTCTTTGAAATTTTCTCTGTCTAATAAATAATCTAATTTTAATCGTAAAGCAATTTCAACAATAGTTGTTGAATCAAGTACACGCTGCCCAAGATCTATAACTGTTTTTACACCATCAGGAACATATCGACTTTCACCTACAGTTACCGCAAGGTCACAGATGATTTCTGGATTTGACCCTGGATAATAGGGTATAAAATTTATGTGGTTTACTCCTAGTTGCGAAAGCCTGGTAATAGCTTCTCTAACCATTTTTTCGCTTAAGTTTACAAATAAAGCACAGCTTCCTTTGGGGATATTCATTAAAGTATCTATAGACTTTTTAGTGAAGTTTACTGCAATTTCGACTTTGGGAATATTGGTAGGAATATACTTTTGATAATCTCCAATGCTGTCAAATGCATCAGTTGTAACCACATAAATATCAGCTTCAACCAAATTTTTAACAGAATTGTCCAATACATTGTAAGTACTTGTATTCACTAATTCTCCGAATAGTTCATTAATTTGGCTCTCGTAAAATAATGATGCAGCATGATCTAAAGTAATAATAGCAATACTTTTTTTAATAGTGCTCACCCCTTCTTAATAATATAGTAATGTTAAAGCCTTTTCATAAATATGTCAAGAATTGGGTATGAATTTAAAAAAATAATTAATATTAAATTAATGCAATTTTTGGCATAATAATTGCATTAATTTAATGTATGAGCAAATCATTTTTAATGTTTTTAGTCATTGCACTAATAATAATATTGGTTTATACTAGCAAAATAGATAATACTATTACTACATAATATTTGAATTAAGGGGATAAAGTGATGGAAAGAAAAATTAAAAACAACACATTATATTTTGACGGATGCAATACTGTTGAGTTGGCAAAAAAATATGGCACTCCGCTTTATGTTATGAGCGAAACTGCAATAGTAGAAAAATGCAGTGAAATTAAAAATTCATTTTTGAATAAATATAAAAGAACCAGAGCTGCATATGCTTCCAAAGCATTTTTAACATTGTCAATGTGCAAAATTATTGAAAGAGAAGGACTTTGCATGGATGTAGTATCAGGAGGAGAATTATATACAGCAATGAAAGCTGATTTTCCTGCTGAAAAAATAGAATTTAACGGCAATAACAAATCCATAGAAGAACTGGAGCTTGCTGTTGATTACAACATAGGACGAATAATAGTTGACGGGCTTGATGAATTAAGCTTAATAGAAGAAATTTGCAAAGAAAAGGGTAAAAAAGTAAACATACTATAC
>JBASLQ010000343.1:0-3640 GCA_049656425.1 Sedimentibacter sp. | reverse complement strand
TTTAGGTAGTGCACCAATAGCACATGCTGCTGCAACTACAGACCATCCTGTTCGTCAAGGTTTATGGGGAGTTTTTGAAGTATTTGCAGATACAATAGTAATTTGTTCTATAACAGCTTTAGCTATTGTTACTTCAGGTGTTTGGGAAACAGGATTAACAGGCGCTGCTCTTACTACTGCAGCATTTGAATCTACAATGACTGGCGGCGGATATATTGTTTCCATAGGTATAGTATTGTTTGCTTTTTCAACTATAATTGGTTGGGAATACTATGGTGAAAGATGTCTTGAATATCTTCTTGGACCAAAATCAATCATGTTCTACAGAGTAGCTTGGGTACCTTTCGTATTAATAGGAGCAATCGGCGGATTAGAATTTGTTTGGTCATTAGCTGACACATTAAACGGTTTAATGGCAATACCTAACTTAATTGGTGTTCTTGCATTAAGCGGTACAGTATTTAAACTTACAAAAGAATTTTTCGCTAAAGAAAAATTAGGCAAAAAATAATTTAATGTACTTATAAAAAATAGAGGGTAATCCGAAAAAAGATTAACCCTCTATTTTTATATAATATTCAATAACTTGAAAATCTACTGCTTAATAAGTTGAATTATTTTACTGTTATTTTAATAACTCCGTCATATTCCACTCCACTGTCATAAGCTGTATAGTTAATGAATACGATGCCTTTATAACTTGATTCTGCTTCAAAAGTTATTTCATCTATGTCATCAATATCATATTCTGTGCCAGCATTAATTGCATAGTATTTGTCATTAATTTCAATTGATAAAGTTCCTTCTTCAGGAAGTTCAAATAATACATAATCAAGATTTCCATAAAGATCATCTTTGAACAATTCTGCTAAGTCTTCTAATTTATAAGTGAAGTCAAAATAAACTTCATCTTCAGCATTATCAATACTCAATACCATATTTTCAAATTGCACTTCTTGTACAGTTACATTGATTTCTCCAGAGTATAATTCTTCATCCTCATATGCAGTGTATTCAATTACTGTTTTGTCAGCAAAATCTTCATATGGTTCAAAGATTACATAATCAAAATCATCATCTTCGATTACTTCACTTTTAGCTAAAGGTTCGTCACTTTCAGGTATTCCGTCATGATCATCATCAAAGTACAATGTTCCTATTTCTGCATCTGGAAGAACAAATTTCACTTCATCAATTAAATTTTCAAAATCATCTTCCTCAAAGTTCAGCAACGTATTTTCCTTGATTGTAAAATTCATATCATCAAGCATTTCATTGCCGTCTACTGTTATTTTAATTGTTCCTGGATAATAAGTGTCTTCGTCAACATAAGCCTTGTAATTTATTTTTATTGTTCCACTGTAATTATCATCAGGAACAAAAGTAATATATGAAATTTCCTTTTCGTCATCATCATTTACATAGTATTCAGTATATTCTGTAACTAATGTTTTTTTAGCTTCATCAGCATCATACTCATAGTACAATGTTCCGTCATCAGGAAGACTGAACTTAACGAATTCCAGATCTTCATTAATCTCTTCTTCAATTTGTTCAAATGCACTTACTAATTTTGATGAGGCAAAGTCAAGCTCATCTTCTTCATCTATTGAATATACTATGTCACTGATTCCTGCCTCAACATTATCATCTTCATCATACTCAGCGCCAGAAAGAACTTTATAAAGCATCAATGCTATATCTTGTCTTGATGCAAAATTATCTAACTCATCAGAATCAAATAATTCTCGCAAATTCAAATCTTCTATGTCAAAATTGTCAGTTGCTTCAATAGAGCGTTCAATTAACAAAATTGCTTCTTCTATAGTAACCATTTTGTTTGGATTGAAATTTTTCAAATCTCCTTTTGCTATTCCTAATCTTTTAGCTGCAAAGATTGCACTATAGAAATAATCATCTTTATTTACATCATCAAAAAAATCATCATTATCAAAAGCATCTTCATACTCATTTATAAAAGAACTTAGTTTAAAAGCTCTTTCAATCATAACTGCTATATCGCCGCGTTTTACATAATCTTTAAAGCCAAAGTTACCGCCACCATAGCCTTTAATTATCTTGTTTTTCATCATGTAATCTGCAGCATCCTCATAATTTTTGACACTTCTTTCTAATTGTTTATAGTGTCCTGGTGTCATTGCAAATGCAGCTGTTGATAACATCATGCTAAACACTATCACCAAAGCTAAAATTTGCAGCATACGTTTTTTGTTCATACATTCCCTCCATTATACATATATTAATTTTTTATTATAGTATCTTGCATATCAGATACATAATAGATTTCGAATTAATTACATAATTTTCTGGGGTATGAATAATGTTAAAATTCAATAGAAGGGTCGTTTATATCTACAATATATTTTCTGCAATTTCCTTGAAATCTGTTAATGACTAAGTTTTCAATATCATTCACTGCTTTGTATAACGTTGATTCTTCGTCATATTCAAATCCAACAAGCTGGAAAAACACATTATTGCTCTCATTTGTAAGCTTACCTAATTCACTTTGTCTCCAAACCCATTTCAACGTTTGAACTATTTTACCGCTTGTAAACACAAGCTCCCCTTCCTGCACATCTTCATACTCCTCAGCCCCGAAAGGAAGAAATATATCTCCTTTTCTGCTGTAACGAACTTCAAGGTCCTCATGTATATCTCTTAAATCATGACCGCCCAAAGATATTCCCTGCTCAATAGAAACAGCATTGCATAAATCCACCAATGCATTTATTACAGGAAGTTGTCCTCCCTTTATTATTCTTTTAAACATTGCCTCAACTGATGGAGGATATTTGTTTGGATTAATTCCTGATTTAATCATTACATCTCTGTACAAAGCTACATTTTGAAGGTCCCTAAGATTTTCCGGTTTGATTTCCTCTCTCATTTTGTTTTCGGCTTTTCTTAATCTTTTTTCATCTTCTGCCGTTGTTTCTGAATTTACTATATTTTTGCCTACTAATATTCCAAATTTAATATTTGGATTTAGCTTAAAAACGGATTTGTCAATTGTATATCTCATTTTTGATCTCCTTTGTTTTATATGTCGGTATTATTAAAAATATAACTAAATTACAACATGTTAATTACATATTATAAATGTTTTTCCATTATTATACAACTTGATTTTCTTAATTTTTTTGCATTATTTAAGGATATATTTCAATGTTTTGAAAATAATATTATAGGAGGTGTTTAATATGAATTTTTCAACAAAAGAAAGAACTTTACTTGAAGATCAAAAAAATCACGAAACAATTTGTATCCAAAAGTATTCAAACTATGCTAGTTTAGCATCTGATCAACAGCTAAAAAATATTTTCAAACAAAATGGTCAGACTGAACAAGAACATTACAACACTATTGATCAGCTTTTAAAAGGTCAAATGCCATCAATTGGCCAACAGAGCGGTGGTGGTCAACAAAGCGGTGGTCAGAAAGGTAGCGGTAGTCAGCAACAATCCGGAATGCAAATGCAATCAAAGCAATCTCAAATGGCTCAGCAGCCATCAAGTTTTATGCCCCAGGGAAATACATCAAGCTATAACACATCTGACAAGGATCTTTGCACAGATATGCTTATGACAGAAAAATATGTATCAGGAGCATATAATAC
>JBASLQ010000342.1:0-4930 GCA_049656425.1 Sedimentibacter sp. | reverse complement strand
GTACCATGCTGCCAGCATGAATTTTATGATAAAATAAAAAATATTGACTTAGAACCAATGCTGAAACATGGGTTAATAAAAGAAAGAGTATCTTCTCTTGTTACAGATTCATTAAGAAGCTTGTTTTTGGAAACAAAAGGTTACAAAGTACAATTAATGGAGTTCATAGCAATGGAACACACTCCTAAAAATATATTAATCAGAGCTGTTAAAACAAATAAAGATAATAATAAATCCGAAAAAGAATATGAAGATTTCAAAGAATTCTGGAACCTTAATGACTTATTTATAGAAAATTACTATAGCAAATGAAAAAACAAGAACAGAACAATTGCTCAATCAATGCTAAATCAATTGTTCAATCTATAGTTTCGGGTGGGTGTGGTATGAATATTAAGCAAAGTTTTAATAAGCACGACAGAGAAATATTTGAATACATATTGGATAATATACCTGATTCTATTACAGTTACAGATAAAGACGGCAAAGTTATATTTTTTAATTCAACTGCAGAGCAATATTTTGAAGTAGAAAGGAAGGATATAATAGATAAGGATATAACAGATTTTTTCCCTAATGCTATACTGCCAAGAGTTATTGAAAGAAAAGCGTCATATGACAACATATATAACAGCCCTAGAGAAAACAGCTTTGTTGTATCAAGCGCAGTGCCGCTTTATGATAAACAAGGAGATTTAATTGGAGGGCTTGCAAGAGATCGTGATATTACAGAAATAGTGAAATTAAGTGATTTGTTGAATAAGACACAGACAAATTTATTGCAGCTTGAAAAAGAATATTCAAAAATTTCTTCCCCTGGGGAAGCATATTTTTCAAAAATAATCAGCAATAATTCAAATTTCATTCAAATAATAAATTTATGCAAAAATATAGCTAAATCACCGCTAAACATTCTTTTAAAAGGAGAAAGCGGCACAGGAAAAGAATTGTTTGCTAAAGCAATTCATTTTGAAAGCGGAAGGAAAGGAAAATTTATACCAATTAACTGCAGTGCTATACCAAAAGAATTGTTTGAAAGTGAAATATTCGGCTATGAAGCAGGAGCATTTACAGGTGCTAAAAACGAAGGCAAAAAAGGCAAATTTGAAGAAGCAGAAGGCGGAACATTATTTTTAGATGAAATAGGGGATATGCCTTTAGAACTTCAGCCTAAATTGTTAAGAGTTTTAGAAGATGGAGTAGTTACAAGAATCGGTGGTAACAAGCCAAGAAAAATAGATGTAAGAATTATATCGGCAACTAATAAGGATATGAGAACTCTTATAAGTCTGGATGAATTCAGAAAAGACCTTTATTACAGGCTTGATGTATTCCAAATAAACATACCTCCTTTAAGGGAGCGAAAGGGGGACATAGTACTTTTAGCAAATAAGTTTTTGCAGGAATTTTGTATGGAACAAGGTATAAGCATTGTAGAAATACCGGATGAAATAATTAATATATTTTCTGAATACAACTGGGAAGGAAATGTAAGAGAACTTAGAAATGTAATTCAAAGATCGGTTATATATGCTTCTCAAAGTCACAAGGATAAAATAGAAAAAGAATTTCTACCATTGGAATTGCAGAAAATAGAAGTTGATGAAATAAATAAAATTATAAATATAAATGAAATTAAGAATAATGAGACAGGTTTGGATGAATATCTTGAAAAAATAGAAAAAAGAATTATTGTTAAAACATTGGAAGATACTAAGTTTAATAAAACTGAAGCAGCAAAACAACTGAAAATTCCAAGAGCAACACTGTATTATAAAATGGAAAAATACGGTATAACAATAGATGAGCGATAGGTTTAGCAAACCTTTATCAACTGCTAATCTACCGTTACAAGAAAGGTAAATATGGATAAAATAAAATTAGCTGCAATTTGTGCCTTTGGATTAGAGGCAATTGTAAAAAGAGAATTAACAGACATCGGATATGAAAATGTGGTAACAGACAACGGCTGGATGTACTTTGATGCAGAAGCAGAGGATATACCTAAGACAAATATAAATTTAAGATGCGCAGACAGAGTGATGCTTGTAATGGGACAGTTTAAAGCATTAAGTTTTGAAGAACTTTTCAACAAAACATATGATTTGCCTTGGGAAAAATGGATTACAAAAGACGGACAATTTACAGTAAAAGGAAAGTCTGTTAAATCACAATTACACAGTACTCCTGACGTTCAGTCCATAGTGAAAAAAGCAGTTTCAAAAAAACTATGCGGAGAATATAATGTTGAGTGGATGCCGGAAACAGGTGCAGAATACACAATACTTATTTCAATTCACAAAGATATTGCTACACTTTCTATTGATACAACAGGCTCAAGGGAAGGATTGTTCAAAAGAGGATACAGAGCAAAATCAACAGAAGCCCCTTTAAAAGAAACAATGGCAGCTGCTTTGGTAAAACTAAGCTTTTGGAATAAAGACAGAGTTCTTTATGATCCATTGTGCGGATCTGGAACAATTGCAATAGAAGCTGCCCTAATAGGAAGGAACATTGCTCCGGGACTTAATCGAAGTTTTGCATCTCAAAGCTGGCCTGCTGTAAAAGATGAATACTGGAAAAGAGCAAAAATTGAAGCTAGAAAAAATATTGACCTTGACTCTGAAATTAAAATTTATGCTTCAGATATTAGTGAAAGAGCAATAAAAATAGCCAAGGAAAATGCAATTGAAGCAGGCGTTGATGACTGCATTGAGTTTTTTGTAAAAGATGTGCAGCATATAACTGAACCAATTTGCTCAAATGGAATTTTAATTACCAATCCTCCATATGGAGAAAGAATTGGTGAAGAAACTGATATAGAAATGATACATAGAAAACTAGGTCAGGTTTTTGGCAGGGATAAAACTTGGTCTACTTATGTTATAACAGCTGTTGAAAGTTTTGAAAGGGATTTTGGAAGAAAAGCAGACAGAAAAAGAAAGCTTTTCAATGGAGATGTGAAAGTTGATTATTATCAATATTTCGGTGAAAGACCAGAAAAACGAGATAATTAAAAATAATTTTTTCTTTTGTAAATGTTTTATCATAAAATAAGTTGAAATATATTGTTTTTTATTGTACACTGTAAATATATGTTTGATTTTTAAAAATATTGTGTTATTATATAAAATACAATATTGAAAAAGTGAGGCAGATATGATTGAAGAAGTAAGTGCTGGGGGGATTGTTTTTTTCAAGAACAGCATATTGATGTTAAGAAAGTTTAACGGAGATTGGGTTCTTCCGAAAGGCAGAGTTGAAGAAAACGAGTCGCTTAAAGACACTGCTTTGCGAGAAGTTTTTGAAGAAACAAAGGCAAAAGTTACAACAATTAAATATCTTGGCAAAATAAATTATGAATTCAATCGAACTTGTTACACAGACAGGATTCATATAAATAAGGAAGTGCACTGGTATTTAATGATGGCACGCAATATGAATTGTACCGCTCAAAAAAACGAAGGATTTGTAGAAGCTAAATTTCTGCCGTTTGAAAGATCATTGATAATTGCCAGATATGATGATGAGAAAAAAATTATTAAAAAGGCTGTTGAAGATATAAAATTTCATTGTTATAAATAGGGTGATAATATGACTTTTTCTTCAAAAATTAAAGATGAACTGTCCAGAACAGAAATAAATGACACTCTTAGTGCGAAAGCGGAAGTATCTGCTTTAGTGAGAACAATGGGATATATAAGCCTAAAGGGTTTTAATAAGATTGAAATTGAATTTTCAACAGAAAATGCAGCGGTTGCAAGACGAATTTTCAAACTCTTAAAAATTGCTTACGGAATTTCCACTCAGGTCAGTGTGGAGAAAACTAACAGATTAAAAAAACATAATAATTATATCATTAAAATTGAAGATAAATCAGCTAAAAAGTTTTTGCTGGATACAAGAGTTGCTAAAGATGATTTTAGTATCATGACATTTTATTACGGTGTTCCAGATGATTTAATTAAAAATGACTTGTGTAAGAGATCCTACATAAAAGGTTCATTCATGGGGTGCGGTTCAATAAGCGACCCTGAAAAATCTTATCATGCAGAATTCGTGAGCAGCCGGGAAGAGCAAAGCATGGGTATATGCAAACTTCTTGAAAGCTATGGCATAGTGGGCAAAACCATTTACAGAAAAAACTACTATGTTACATATATAAAAGAAAGTGAACAAATTTCCGATTTGCTGGCACTGATGGGTGCAAATAAAGCTGTTCTGGACTTTGAAAATGTAAGGGCAGTAAAGGAAACACGAAACCAAATTAATAGAGTTGTAAATTGCGAAACTGCTAATCTTGACAAAATAGTAGACACATCAATGAGGCAGATAAACAGCATTAAGATATTGAAAAAGTATAAGGCTATAGATAAGCTTCCTGACCATCTAAAAGAACTTGCATATTTAAGATTGAAACACAGCAATGCAAGTTTAAAGGAATTGGGACAAATGCTAAATCCACCCCTTGGGAAATCAGGTGTGAATCATAGATTAAGAAAGATTGATGAAATTGCTGAAGATTTATTAGAACATGAGAAAAGAGGTGTAGAAAATGAGATCACAAAAAGTAATATTGAAAAATAAGATTGGACTGCATGCAAGACCAGCAGCTATATTTGTGAAAAAGGCAAGAAATTTTGACAGTGAGATTATTATCAAAAAAGGCATTCAAGAAGCTAACGGTAAAAGCATCATTAGCATAATGGCTTTAGGAGCAATGAAGAATGATGAATTAATTATCATTACCAAAGGTTCTGATGAGGATAAATGCATTGCAGAATTATCTAATTTATTAGAATTTATGGAAGAAGAAGAATAAAAATAATATAGAGGGTGAGAGCTCTCTTGTTTATTTTGTATGCCCATTAAATATAAAGACTTTAGGAGATCATATGGAAAATAAAGTGTTGGCGATAGTAGATGGAAG
>JBASLQ010000341.1:0-2129 GCA_049656425.1 Sedimentibacter sp. | reverse complement strand
ACTGGAAAAAATAGAGATGATACGACAACTGGATGGGAAATATCGTCTGGATCATGCAGTTACTGCAACGCAGAAAACGATATTAAAAGCATTTGGAATGGAAGCAAAAATGATTAAAACAGGTGCTGAAGCTATCAGCATGGCATTAAGTTAACCAAGGAGGAAACAGATAATATGGCAAGAAGAACCATTTCTATCGATGAGAAAATAGAGAAGGCACAGGCAGATGTGGAACATGCAAAAGAGTGCTATGATTCAGCACTCGAAACATTAAAACTACTGCTAGACAAGAAGGATGAGCAGAAAAAAGCAGGACTGATTTCTGTGGTTGTCAGTTGTGGAATGAACTATGACGAGATTATCAATCTGCTAAAAACGAAGAGCAAATAAATCTGTTCCACCCAAGCGGCATCATGCTACACTGGATACTAAATGCCGTTTGAGTGGAAAAAATTCAGGAAGTTCACAGAAATATATTTTGTAGATTGTGTAAAAGGATATATAATAAATTTGTACAATGTAAAAAAGATTGACAGAGTAAATCACCAGCTCGTTATGAAATCAGGTAATAAAATTTCTATAAGCAGATATAAATTTTCTGATATAATCAGATTATATATAATGGTAATGTTTGGAATATAGAATATGTATAACCAAAGTGTGCACGAGTAAATTCCACATATACAATTTATCCGAATTAACGATTCAAATAAAGCATATATGAGTGAGATCCTTCTTTCTAATGTGGTATGTATTAAATTTATCTAAATAATTTGGAAAGTTGTAAAATAACTTTATTTGCAGTGCTTGATCAGATAAGTGCTGAAAATAAGAATATGGAGTTATACTTAGAGCTAAAGACAGGGCAGAAAGCGATTTGCTTGTTTGAAAAGCAAAAGGAAAAACGGATTAAGGAGCATGAGATTTATCTAAGTTAAAAAAACGAAACAAATGGAGGGTATTATGATAGTGACAACAACACCAACTGTAGAAGGAAAAAAGATAGTTGAATACAAAGAGATTGTATCAGGAGTTGATTTTATTAAGGACTTTGCTGCGGGACTTACAAACTTTTTTGGTGGAAGGTCCGGATCCTATGAGGGAGAACTTATTGAGGCAAGGGAAAATGCTTTAGCTGAAATGAAAAGCAGGGCAGCTAATCTTGGAGCAAATGCGATTGTTGGAGTTGATATTGATTACGAGGTGCTTGGACAGGCAAATAACATGCTCATGGTGACTGCATCAGGAACTGCTGTTATTGTTGAATAAAACAATGTTCTTTTCATGTTATATGATTGTTAGTTTTTAGAACTATGATGTATGTTTAAATTAGGAGTGAGTCAATGTTAACATTTAAATTTGAAATAACAGAAACGCTGCAAAGGGTTATGACTATTGAGGCTGAGAATGAAAATGAAGCATATGAAAGAGTCAGCGATATGTATAGAAATTGTGAAATTATTCTGAGTTCAGAGGATTTTTTTGAATATGAAATTAATTTAATAGACTAAAATAATTACACAGGTGGCGCAATTATAAAGGCATTTCAACAAAAACGAGCATTTAATGAAATGGAATAACCTATGAATAAGATGAGAATAAAATATTCAGTGGGATTTTTGGTACTGCTGATAATAGAAGTATTGATAGCTTTGTATATACACGATGATTTTATTAGACCATATATTGGTGATGTGCTAGTAGTAATGGTGCTGTATTGTTTCGTAAGGATATTTATTCCCAACGGTGTAATGCTGATGCCATTATATATATTCATATTTGCAGCGGGTGTGGAAGTATTACAGTATTTTAGTTTAGTCGAAGTATTAGGATTGGAAAACAACAGATTCTTAAGAATTTTGATTGGTTCTGTTTTTGATGTAAAAGATATTATCTGCTACGGTGTTGGTAGTTCTGTAATTACGGCAATGACCGGTGTCTGTAGGAAAGCGAAAAAATAAAATTTAATCAATTTTAATATAGCAAATATGCTTATTTTATTATATAATCCGATTTTCGACAGTTGAGAAGAAAGAAAAACCAGGTAATCCTTGTAAACACTAAGATCATCGGGTTTTTCTATTAATAAAAATGTTGTATGTAAAACCTATCTCAAAATTTTTTTTATT
>JBASLQ010000340.1:0-2139 GCA_049656425.1 Sedimentibacter sp. | reverse complement strand
GTCCGGATGATTCCGGCTATTATACAGAAGACAATGTTATTTTAGGTCACAGGCGATTAGTGATAGTAGATGCGGCCGGCGGTGCTCAGCCTATGATACGTCAGATAGACGAACACAAATATGTGCTGGTATATAACGGTGAATTGTATAATACTGATGAAGTTCGCGATGATCTTAAAGCTAAGGGTTATAAATTTCAATCTTATTCAGATACTGAAGTATTGCTTATTTCTTACATTGAGTGGGGTGAAGATTGTTTAAATCATATTAATGGAATATTTGCATTTGGTGTGTGGGATGAATGGAATAAAACTATGTTTCTGGCAAGGGATCCACTTGGAGTAAAACCATTGTTTTACAGCATCAAAAACAATAATTTATTATTTGCATCACAAATTAAAGCATTGCTGGCTAACCCATTAATAGAACCGGTCATAAACAAAGAAGGCGTCATGGAAATATTAGGTTTAGGTCCTGCACGTTCATTAGGAAACGGGGTGTTTAAAGATATAAAAGAAATACCTCCTGCCCACTTCATGATATATAAAGACGGAACAGTAACTCTTAAAGAATATTGGAAACTTGAAGCAAAACCTCATAAAGAAGATTTTAACCAGACAATATTAACTACAAGCAACTTGCTTACTGATGCAGTGGAAAGACAGTTAGTATCTGATGTACCCATTTGTACTTTCCTTTCCGGAGGATTAGATTCAAGTGCTATATCTGCTATTGCATCAAATTATTTTAAAAATCACGGAAAAAGAACTTTGAACACTTTTTCCATTGATTACGAGGACAATGACAAATATTTTCAAGCAAATTTATTTCAGCCTACATCTGACCAGGTTTTTGCAGAAAAAATGTCAAAATTCATCGGCAGCAATCACAATACCGTAATTTTGAACAATATGAAGCTTGTTGAAGCACTTAAAGATGCTGTAAAAGCCAATGATTTACCTGGGATGGCCGACATTGATTCTTCCTTATTGTTGTTTTGTAAGGAAATTCGAAAAAATTCAACAGTTGCTCTTTCAGGTGAATGTGCAGATGAAATTTTTGGCGGTTATCCTTGGTTTACCAGGGCTGAAGATATTAATGCAAATACTTTTCCCTGGTCAAAATCCACTAAAGAAAGAAGCGAAATTATAAATAAGCAATTTCACAATTTGCCGCTGGAAGATTACGTTAATCAAATGTACAGTGACACTATTAAAAAAGTTTCAAAACTTTCGGGTGAATCAAAAGAAGAATCAAGAATGAGAGAACTTTTTTATTTAAATGTAAAATGGTTTATGATGACGCTGTTAAACAGGAAAGACCGCATGAGCATGGCTAACAGTTTAGAAGTAAGAGTTCCGTTTGCTGATTACCGCATTGTTGAGTATGCATTTAATATTCCTAGCAGTTTTAAATTTTATAATGGCAGAGAAAAAGGTTTATTAAGGGAATCTTTAAGAACCATTTTGCCTGAGGACATAATCGAAAGAAAAAAAAGTCCATATCCTAAAACTCATCATATTGATTATACCAATGCAGTTCAAAAATGGATGAAAGATATATTATCAGATAAAAATGCTCCTATTTATCAGCTTGTTGATAAAGAAAAAGTAACTGAAATAGTCGATTCAGGCGGAAAATCTTTTAAAAAGCCATGGTACGGACAGCTTATGGCAGGGCCACAGTTAATAGCTTATTTCATCCAATTGAACCTCTGGATGGAAGAATATAATGTAAAAATTTCCGACTGATATATTGATTTAAAAATAGTTGAACAGGCTGTAACACTTTATTGACTGGCGAATATGATATTAATGAGCTTGGCTCAAATTTAATTGAATAAGGTGTTATAATGAGTTGCAATAGATCAAATAAATGTAGAAATAGAAATGGCGATGTCCTTGGAGATTCTGGCATTCAAAGAATAGCTTTAAGCGGACCTGGATGCATAAGTGGAACAGGGCAGTGCGATGGTGTTTTAGGAACTGGCGGAAGATTTTGCTGTGAAGAAGTTTTAGGCACTGGCGGAAGCCGTTGCTGTGAAGTAGTTTTAGGTACCGGAGGCAGAATTAGACCAAATACTTGTAGGAATAGATGTGACCATGAATGTTTGTGGGATTCTCTAATAACACCTACAAC
>JBASLQ010000339.1:0-5811 GCA_049656425.1 Sedimentibacter sp. | reverse complement strand
AATAAAAAAAATTTTGAGATAGGTTTTACATACAACATTTTTATTAATAGAAAAACCCGATGATCTTAGTGTTTACAAGGATTACCTGGTTTTTCTTTCTTCTCAACTGTCGAAAATCGGATTATATTCTATGGCCTGTAATTTGTCAACACATTTTTAAAATATTTTCAATTCACCATATTTTCAAAGATTGTTTATGAAATAATAAATTATAAAATTCTGGTAGGAATGACATATCAAAAAATAAAAAAAAGATGTTTCCATCCTCACTTACCGTTATGCACATGCGCAGTCTCGCAGTTCAAATTTGTGGTGGGAACTATAGGGCTCGAACCTATGACCCCCTGCTTGTAAGGCAGATGCTCTCCCAACTGAGCTAAGCTCCCACTTCTTAAGTACAAGGATAATGTTATCATATCTTTTTATTCTTGTCAATTGTATTTAATCAAAATTTTAAAACTTCTCAATTGAAAAATTGAATTCCACCCCATAATTTCAAAATATTGAATTTTTTTTGGTAATGGAAATAAAATACTATTAATTATATAAATAAATAGTATAATATAAATATATCATTTATAGGAGTACAAAATGAATTTTCAAGCAAAAGATAACAAACCCTCGAGTTTCATGAAAAGCAAGTATATTCGGTCATTCTTCAAAAAATATTCTGTTAATTATGTATTTGGAATAATCGCGCTTTTGGTTGTGGATATTGTACAAACAAGAGTACCTATTATAGTAGGAAAAGTAATAGATAAAATTGAATTAAACAATTTTGACATGACTTTTATCAGCACTGCAATTATAAAGCTTTTTGCAATAGCAGGTACTGTATATGCAGGAAGAATGTTATGGAGATATTTTATATTCGGTACATCCCGCAACATTGAAAGAGATATTAGAAATGACATGTTTGGCCATCTTGAAAAAATGTCTTCCAAATATTATCAACAGCATGGTACTGGAGAAATAATGGCACATATGACAAATGACTTAGAAGCTGTGAGAATGGCTTTAGGTCCAGGAATATTGACATTATTTGATGTGGTTGCATTAGGAACAATAACAATATACAACATGATTACGGAAATCGATCCTGTTCTTACTATAGCAGCCGTTATACCTCTTTTATTTATTGCAGTATCAGTGAGGCTCATGGGAAGAGAAATGCATAAGCGTTTTTCAAAAAAGCAAGAAGCATTTGCTGATTTATCAAATTTTGTCCAGGAAAACTTATCCGGAATAAAAGTAGTCAAATCTTTTGTACAAGAAGAAAAATCTATAAAGTCTTTTGAAAAATGGAATAATAATGCTTATAATAAAAATATTAAGCTCAGTAAAATACAAACATTCATGAATCCTTTCATGCAGATGATAGCAGGTCTTGCATTGGCAATTGCTATTGGATATGGCGGTTACATTACAATACAAGACCGCATAACTTTGGGGGAATTTACAGCATTCATTCAATATCTTGGCATGCTTGTATGGCCTATGATGGCAACCGGCATAACAATAAACCTTTTTACCATGGGAGCAGCTTCTTTGGAACGAGTGGAAAACATTTTAAATGAACCTGTGGAAATTAAGGATTCAGAAGATTGCACTTCCATGAATTCTTTAATTGGAAGTATAGAAGTGAAAAATTTAAATTATAAATACCCTAATACTGACAAATATGTTCTAAATAATATAGACTTTAAAGTTGAAAGAGGACAAACTCTCGGAATTATAGGAAGAACAGGGAGTGGCAAGACTACATTGGTAAATCTTCTTTTAAGAATATTTGAAGTAGATAATAAAGCCATATATATTGGTGGAGAAGATATTTTAAATATTCCTCTTTGCATTCTCAGAAAAAATATAGGATATGTTCCACAGGACAATTTTTTATTTTCTGATACGATTGCAAACAACATTGACTTTGGTTTTAGAAGTTCAAATATGGATAAAATAATTGAAGCAGCCAAAAACGCTGTAGTTCATGAAAATATTACAGAATTCAAGCATGGGTATGATACGATAATTGGTGAAAAAGGAGTGTCTCTCTCAGGTGGGCAAAAGCAGCGAATATCAATAGCCCGAGCGTTGATTAAACAACCGGAAATTCTCATTTTAGATGATTCTGTTTCAGCTGTTGATACAGACACGGAAGAAAAAATACTCAAGCATTTAAAGATAAACCGAACGGGCAAAACCAACATTATTATTGCCCACAGAATTTCAACAATTCAAAATGCAGATATTATTATAGTCTTAGATGAAGGCAAAATTGTAGAACAAGGTACTCATGAACAGCTCATACAAAATAAAGGTCTTTACCATTCTATTTATGAAAAGCAGCTTTTGGAAAAAATGCTGGAAGAACAAGAGTAGAGGTTGAATATGAATAATGAAAATTATGAACGCACAAAAAAGCACGACAAAAACTTGTACAGAAGACTTATGAAATATGCAAGTTCTAACATTTGGCACTTTGTTTTAGCAATTTTAATTATATTGATTATTGTAGCTGTTGAGTTATATCAGCCTGTATTAATAGGAGATGTGGTAGACAAGTTTTTATCCCCTTACGTCAGTTCAGCAGTACCGGTTAATTCAGGTATAGAACAGAGCTCTGATATTCAAGGTGTTGTCAAAATTAGTCTCGTATACTTATTAACAGTATTAGTGATATTTTTCTTAAGTTATGCACAAACTATGATACTTGCCCGAGCAGGTCAAAAAATAATTTACAACATAAGAATGGATGTATTTACTCATTTAAATGATCTTTCAATTAGCTTCTTCACAAGAAATCCCATTGGAAAGCTTGTAACAAGAGTCACTAATGACACGGAAGCTTTAAATGAAATGTATACCAGTGTAATAGTAAATATATTAAAAAGCTGCTTTGTATTGTTGGGAGTAATTATTACAATGCTCACTTACAATGTGAAACTTGCTCTGCTGACCTTTACAGTAATACCATTTATTGCATTGTTCACTTTTATTTTTGAAAGTACATCCAAAAAAATATACAGGGAAATAAGAAACAAAATTTCAGCCATGAATGCCTTCATGTCAGAGCATGTTTCAGGCATGAAAATTGTGCAGATATTTGCAGTTGAAAATGAAATTTTTGATAAATTTAAAAATGAAAATGAAAAATTATGGAAAGAAAATATAAAACAATTATTTGCTTTCAGTATTTACAATCCTACAAACTTCCTTCTGAACATTACTGCAACATCATTATTGCTGTGGTTTGGAGGTAATATGGTTATTGAAGGTTCCATAACCATAGGAACAATTGTAGTATTCCAAAGATATATAAGTAAATTTTTCGAGCCAATACAAGAACTTGCAGAGCAATTAAATGTTGTTCAGTCAGCAATGGCTGCATCTGAAAGAATTTTTGGACTTATGGATGAAGAACCTGAAATCCAAGACAAAAGTGATGCAATAAAAATGGACAGTTTCAAAGGAAGCATAGAATTTAAAAATGTGTGGTTTGCTTACAAAGATGATGAATGGATATTAAAAGATGTATCTTTCAAAGTCAATCCGGGGGAAAATGTAGCATTTGTTGGAGCGACTGGAGCCGGAAAAACTACTATTCAAAATTTAATCTGCAGGTACTACGATATACAAAAAGGCGATATTTTCATTGACGGCATAAACATAAAAGATATCAAAGTTTCAAGTTTAAGAGAAAATATTGGTCAGATGCTTCAAGATGTATTCTTATTTTCCGGAAACATAAAAAGCAATATCAGACTGGAAAATGAAAATATAACTGACGAAGAAATAATAGATGCATCAAAATATGTTAATGCACACAGCTTTATTTCAAAACTGCCCAATCAATATGACGAACATGTAATAGAAAATGGAGCAGCTTTTTCAGCAGGACAAAGGCAGCTTATATCATTTGCCAGAACGTTGGCTTTCAATCCGGATATACTAATACTTGATGAAGCCACAGCTAACATAGATACAGAAACAGAAGTACTCATACAGGATGCTCTTAAAAAATTAATGAAAGGCAGAACAACCCTTATAGTTGCACACAGATTATCTACAATTCAAAATTCAAACAAAATAATTGTAATGCACAAAGGTGAAATAAGAGAAGAAGGAACACATCAGGAATTATTGTCACAAAGAGGTATTTATTACAAGCTATACAAGCTCCAATATGAGCATGCATAAATAAATCAAATACATGGAGGTAATTATGATTAAAGTAGTGTCTAAAGGAATATTTTACGAGGACAAAACAGAAGAAGCAATTAAAATGTATGAAGAATTAGTAAAAGAAACGAGAGAAGAAAATGGCTGCATTGCATACAATTTGTGCAGAGACATTAATGACTCGTCAATTTTGACTATGATTGAAGAGTGGGAAAGCATAGAAGCATTAGATGTACATAAACAAACCGAGCATTTTACAAGGATTGTTCCTATGGTTGGAAAACTAAGAAAAAGCAGCGAATTAAACATATATGAATTAGTATATTAATTCCCAGGCGCAGCCAAATAATTACATTTTTAAAGGGACATTTTCGTTATGTGATGTCTCTTTAATTTTAAGTTCATTTGGTCGTAATTTTATTTACGGATAATCATGCGAATTATCTCTTTATAAGATTTACTTATACAATTTTATTAAAGAAGTCACTAATTTTTCATGTTTGAATAATATAAATATAACTATGCTTAATTTGTAGCTTAGTAGAAATATCCATCAGAAAGGAATGAAGATATTGAATAGAAAAGATAATGACAACTATATACCAATGGTGCCATATATGCCTGAAAATCCAATGGTTGGCTATGGATATGTGCCATACCAGATAAATCCCCGATACTTTAACAATTTAAACGAAGCTTTTATTCAAGGTACAATTTACCCAGATTTAGTAACTCCATATTTAGAATTTCTTCGCAAAGGGGTGTAGAATATGATTAATTATGAAAGAAACAACAACGAAATGTCACGTCAGCAACATGCAATGCTTAGTGATATACAAAAACTGCAGTTTGTTGTACTAGACCTTGCACTTTTTCTAGATACTCATCCGAATGATCCTGTTGCTATTTACAGACACAACGCATACGCTACGCAGCTTAAAAAGTACCGTGAAGCATATGAAACTCAGTACGGTCCAATGTCCATTATGACTGCTGATATGGGTGATACATGGCGTTATATAAACAGCCCATGGCCTTGGGAAATGTAAAAATTGAATTCAATCAGAAAGGAATGATTTAGTCTATGTTCATATACGAGAAGAAATTACAATACCCTGTAAGGGTTACAAACAAAGACGTAAGAATGGCTAAGGCTGTTTTAAACCAATATGGCGGTGCTGATGGTGAAGCGAGTGCAAGCATGAATTATTTAACTCAAAGATTCAGCATGCCTTTAAATGAAACAAAAGGACTGTTAACAGATATAGGTACTGAAGAATGCGTTCCAAGGGGTTATCTGTAAGTATTTTATATTGAAATTTCAATGTTTAAGTAGATACTTATATTATACTATTTTTTATTTATGGCAATTATTTATCAACACGACAAACGTTCCTGCATTACTTATGCCTATGAATCACATTCATACTGGGACAAGGAAAGGAAAATGAGCCGTGCAAAAAGGACATTAATCGGACGTGTGGACCCTAATACAGGTGAAATCGTCGCAACTGAAATTCGTTTAAAATTTTGAATAAATACAATTGACAAGAATAAGAAAATATGATAACATTATCCTTGTACTTAAGAAGTGGGAGCTTAGCTCAGTTGGGAGAGCATCTGCCTTACAAG
>JBASLQ010000338.1:0-4958 GCA_049656425.1 Sedimentibacter sp. | reverse complement strand
ACCATCACAATCAATAAAAACTGCTTCTTTTATAAAATCTATATAATCATCAATACCAAAAATATCAGAAATATATTTATTGTAACAATCTCTGCACATTATTTTCGGTTGTTCATTTTCTTTTGTAGCTAAATATACCATGCCCTTACAATCCGAACCCTTGCCGCATATTTGACATTTTTCCATATAATCCTCCTGTAAAATCTTTACTGTCTATGAAGCAACTCTTTATATTGCTGAATGAAATTATCTTATTGTCATAATTTACTTAATATATTCAATGTATTCTTGAAAAATGAATCTTTTATTAGAAGAAACGATCCACTTATTATATCATGGGTACTCCTTAATTTACAGGTAAAATTGTTATACTTGCTCCATCTAATTCGTCCGGCAGTTCCCCTATACCCCATCCTGGTGCTGTTGTTTCAATATAGTAAAAATCCATATCCATAAATGTAAAATTAGCCGGCTCATCCGCTCTTATTCCAATGCCCATGCTTAACACATCTGCTAAAATTTCATTTTGCTCTTCAATTGATAATGTTTTGAAACCTGGGAAGCAAGATTCATCCAAAACAATTTGGATATCATCTGGCACATGTCATTGAGATGTACCGCAATATTTTGAGTGTACTACATGTCCTAATTCATGGAGCAGTACTGCTTTACAATTTTCAACGTAAGTATCACTACTTTTAAATTCCTTTAACTGATATAGAAATATAATATATTTAGCCTTACCAGTTACTATATTCCGAGTTATTAGTGTAGTTCCATCCTCTTTATTATCTTCTTTAACTACATTCAATATACAAATAATTGCCACATGATCGTTAAAGACTATATGTGAAAAATCATACTCCTTGTCTAATATTGATATAATATTTTCTGCATCATTTTTATTAAGTATATTATGATTTCCTCTATCAAAATGGGAAATAAGTTCTTCAGCGTATTCTCTTAATTTTCTTAATGTCTTTTTAGGTGTGGTCATGTTTGGCATATTTATTGATATATACCAGCCTATTACCAAAGAATCCTGCTCATTAACTATTTTAACATACTCAAGTTTTTCATCGGAAAATTCAAAAAAATCATCATGAACATGCTTATACATAATTACTGATTGATAAAAATTCTTTACCAGCTTAGCACAATTTTTTTCTTTCAATGCTGTAGCAGTAAATTTTTTTAGATTTTCTGCTGCATCCATTATTGTTTTACTTCTAAAGATACCATACATCTGTTCATAAATACCATTATCCATGTATTCTTCCTTCCTAATTATCTACCTGCACTTCATATTAACAATTAAGGGCTATACATTAAATAGCTCATTAACTTAAGGTCGAGCACCGTAACTTTTCTGATCTTTTATAACATGAAATATTAATTACTTAATTATTGCAATTAAAAGGTCCGTCCCCGCAATTCCCCGCAATTCCTTAAATTTAATTCTTATATGATGAATCCAATAATATCTTATTTTAGTCTATACGTTGTTCCGGGACCATTACCAAATTTTTGTATTAGATTTTTTTCTACAAGACTATTTATTAACCTAATGGTCTTTGATTTATTAAATCCTGATTTTTTATCTAATTCTCCCCTTGAAAGTTCCATTTCATCTTTTAATATATTAAGAACAAAAACTTCTTCTTCCGATAAACCTAACCTATTGACATCTATAATTGGCAATCGTATACATATATTATTTCCACTAATATCAAAACTTGGTTTAGATATGCTATTTTCATATTCTTTATTTATTCTGGCTATTCCCGTTCCAAATTTCTCAATAATGTCTAACCTATAAAACACTCCTGCAATTATGGGATTTCTTAATATTGAAATATTTCCATTTAAATACTCATCTTTTGAAATACCTTGTGGTAATCCTCCCGGTGAATTTATTTCTACTCTATCTTCATACATGGATATTTGAATATAGGAATTCACATCCCAAACTCTATGAACTATTGCGTTTGCTAAAGATTCTCTAAAGGCTTCCTTAGGTATCAGCTCTTTTTTTACTCTTAAATAACCTTCAATTTCTTCATACTGATAGTATTGTTCAAAGATTTCTATTGCTCTATCATATTGAGATAGTAAAGACCTTTTACAAATAGTTTCTCTATATAGTATTTGATTAATATCTTTTCCGAATCTAACTATATCAAGTCCCGAAAATTCCATATTGTTATCATCAGCTAACAGTTCTGCCGCAATATTATAATATCCATCTTTATTATACAGATTTAGGGTTTTTAAAATGTCTAAATTTATATTTTTTATTCCTGCTTTTTCTATAAATTTAGATTCTAATTTGTTGAAATTGAAGCTTTGAGGTGATGCTCTTCTCTCTTCATAATCCATATTTATTCCTTCAATCGCCAATCTTCTTAATTCAAATCTGTCTATCTCTACAGTAGAAGTATCTGACCTTTTATAAGCTTTTCCTTTATAGTAATAAGGCGTATCTTTTCCTTTTATAACATTTAACTTGATAATAACCTTATCATCTATTTTTTCTACTTCCATTTTAAAACTTGGAACCGGATCAATAGAATCATTAATCATATTCTCTATCCTAAGGCACTCATCCTCTACATTCTTAATTCCTACTAAATCACCATTATTATCTATGCCAAATATAATCTGTCCATTATTATAATTAGAAAATGCACTAACTGTTTTCAAAAATCCCTTAGTTATCTCTTCCTTTAATTCTAAGTTAAATTTTTCTTTTATTCCCATAATTGATACCTCCCCAATTAATATGATGAAATCATATCATAGATATTGAAAAAATGCAACGATATATATTTATCGTTGCATTTATCGTTGCATTTTAATGCGATTATTTGTTTATCGTAGTGTATCGATTGGGACGATATCTTTCCTAATACTGATTGTTAAACTAATTATAATTTAACTTTTTTCTCCATATAATTTATATTTTTTTAATTATTAATTATATTAATTACGTTTCTTCTATGAATTTAGAAAATTATATCATCAGGAGTTGCTGTCTTATCATACTGAAACAGTTCTGCTTCGATGATAACTGTCATTAAGATAAACGCTGTTGATTTGAACCCAATGTTCTTCACCTGTCTCTTCATTTTTAAACCATATTTTTTCAGGATATTCACCATTTACAGTAAGTGTGACAGGTTTTTCTACCAAGTATGAAACACAGTCATTACCCATGACAAAATGCAAGGTGGTCCTCTGCAAAATTTAGCTATTGATTTTTTTGATTTGTATGGTCTATTTTTTTCATAAAAGTAGGTGGTTTTAATAGTTATTTTTGTTTTTTGTTGTGATTAAATATTAATTGATTATTTAAAATTTGTCTACTTTTATTTCTTTAAAAAGCAAAAATGTTGAAGTGTATTTTTATATACCTCAACATTTTTTATATTTTCTTTTTCCGCTTTAGCGTTTGCTGTTTATATAACGCGAAGCGCTGCCACATAGTGGCTTCGTTCTTCTTTTTGATTGATAGTAACTATCAATCAAAAAGAACCGTCCCCGATTTTACCTGCAGGCCGGTCCATGCTGATAGGAATTATCCCCTGACAATACTGTATCTTTATACTTAATATTGGGTAAGTCATTAATCATGGGATGGAATACCGACCATGTTCTCAAAAATTGCCAAGATACAGCCCCTGCATAACCAACCACCCTGTCTTCGTCACAAGCTACTGCCAAACCCTTTTCTTCTTCTATTAATCTTTTCAGCTTATTCTCAGAAAAAAATGTTGTAATAAATCCGCCAGGTTTATCTTCTTCACTAATTGAATCCTGATGATATTTTTTCTCTAGCAAAATAATACCTGGAATATCCTTTAACTCAGTACTTCGGTAATTCAATTTTCTCCTCCTATAGGTTATGTTATAATATATCTTTTGCTTTTAATTTTAGGTTCATCATAGCAATAGATGATATTAAGAAAATAATTCCCAGTACATTTATGAAATTAAGTTTTTCCTTAAATAATATAACACCTATAAATGTGGCAACAACTGTCTCGACTGATGCAATAACAGGCATTCTGGATAATTCAAGATTCTTTCTCAGCGCTCCCATATAAAGCAAATAAGAACCTACAGTTGGAATGAGTCCATAACCAATTGAATAAATCCAAAATTTAAACCCAGACACCATTACAATAGATTCCCAAGGTTCTGTAAAGATGCCAAGCATGAGCCATCCAAAGAAAAAACTGTAGAACACAACTGTAAATGGATGAACATTTCCTGACGCAATTTTTCCGATTATTGTTACCAAACTATAAAGCAAAGCCGATGCCACTCCAAAAATTATTCCTATAGCAGATAATTTGAAATATGATAAGTTTCCACCGGTAACCATTAAAAAACAGCCAAAAATATTTAATGCTAATGAAAAAATTTTCAGTATTCCTATTTGTTCCTTGAAAAATATTTTTGACATTATGCATACAAATACAGGCGCAGTATATAAAAGTACAGATGCTGTTGCAACCCCAACACTTTCTATACTTACATTATAACAATAATTAAAAAGTGCCTGAGATAATATACCTAACATCAAACATTGAATCAGTCCGTTTTTATCAATTTTGAACATTTTTATTCCGCCATTGCAAAGCATAATAGGCACAAGTATCCAAAACCCCATAAAGAGTCTCATGAATGCTGTTAATGTGGGGTTTGCTCCTACACCATTCAACAATTTTACAAATAGCCCGACTGTTCCCCATAATGCTCCAGCTGCAAAAATCATTACATAGCCGATATTATCACTTAAATAGATTTGTTTTGCCAATTTCATTAATTTATTCATATTTTTGTCTTGTCGGAAATTGTCCGTCCCTTGAAATTCCCACTTCTTCCTTAGCTATTCAGTATAAACTGATGAATTTTTTAAATCTTCTTTGATAAAATCGGGGACGGTTCCAATT
>JBASLQ010000337.1:0-2553 GCA_049656425.1 Sedimentibacter sp. | reverse complement strand
GTATGAAATATTTCTTAAATAATGTTGAATTTCTGATACAGCCTGTGATTGTTTTATTGAACTCAAATTATTATTAATATTATTAATCATTGTGGACTCCTTTAATTATTTATTAGCATCAATATATTATGTTATGTATCTCAAATTTTGATAAACTTCTGTAATTTTATTCCATGTATCTGCGTTGACTTCACCGGTTGGTTCTAATTGGTAAAGATTTTGAAATGCAATAACTGAAGTTCTTGTGGCTGAGTCAAAAACACCATCTACTTTAACAGCTGGTACTCTCGGCTCTTTTGTTGCTATGTACGACAACATTATTTCCAATATAAAAATACCGGGGTATTCAGCTCCCATTCCTTCTTTATAAATTACACCTAGAAAATTTATGGCAGGAAGATATATATCTTCTACAGGTGTGTTTATAATAGTTGAATATGCATTTCTGTACAAAACATTCCATGTTGTCTGGTTTACAATGCCTGCAGGAGGCAATCCCATAGCTCGTTGGAATGCGAGAACTGATTCGGTTGTTTCAGGCCCAAAGTAACCGGTCATTTCAACGACAGGTATGGTGTCGTTACTTTTAGCCATAATGTTAAGTAAAAATTGAAGCAATTTAACTACAGGCCTGTTGTCTCCTTCCAAAAGAACCGTTGAATAAAGATTAATTAAATCTGTAATGAGCAAACCTTCTGTTGTCAACTCAGCTAGCCTTGCAACTGCCACGTATATGCGTCTTATTGCGTACCATGTTTCACTGTCGACAATACCTGTAACGGGCAGGTTGAAAGCTGTCTGAAATGCTATTACTGCATTTACTGTACTTTCTCCAAAATATCCATTTATTTCTACTTCGGGAATTGCAGGATAATTGCTTGATATTTGGTTAAGAGAGTGCTGCATTCTAAAAACAGTAATGCCCGAATCTCCAAGTTCTAAAGGAGTGCCGGGATAAGTTCCAACAATTTTTTCTGCCAATGCATCGGTAACAATAGTAACATCGTCACCGTAATAATATTTTAGTATTTCTAACGAATCAAAGCCTTGATTAGCCAAATCAACGCTTCCCCATTGATACATGCCATCGCATTGAGAGATTCTTCCGTCACAAAACGTGGCAAAAAGAGGTTCAATATGCCCTTCTCTTACAATATATTCATCAAATATTTCATTTGTAATATTTGAAATAGTGTCGAAAATTCCTCTTTCATGAACATAAGATTGATCGTATTGTGTTGTGTTTGTTATATCAAAATTATAACCTCTGCCTCTGTACCATTCTGTAAAAATTCTGTTCATTGAAATAGATGTTATGGCATGTATATTTGCTCTTAATGCTTCTTCCGGCCAAGTTGGATACAGCTCGCTGGATGCCACATTTTTAACATAATCTAAATAAAGAACGGTAACGTTTAGTGCTTCTTCATCAGGAGCTCCTAAATGAACAGTTATAGTTAACGGAAATGGCACAATAGTATGGGGTATAGCAGCACCGGGAATAAAAATATCAGATTCCGGAATACTCATAAAATCACCTCGCTTCCTAATATCACCCTATTTCACTTCCGGGATATTGACCTGGATTTCTGTAATCTCCAAATCTAAGCTGACGATATATTTCTACTATTCTATTCCATGTAGTTTCCTCCACGATACCATTAGGGGTAAGTCCATACTGGTTTTGAAAAGCTACTACAGCGGCTCTTGTTTCTGGACCAAATACTCCGTCAGGTGTGACCGATGGTATGGCTGGAACAAGAGTTGAAATAAATGAAAGATATTGTTGTATTATATATACACCAGGATCTTCCGAACCTTCTCTGTATATAATATTCTGATAAAGAAGGGCAGGAAGGGCTATAGCGGTTGGAGGCAATGCTCTTAATATTCCTAGTATATTTCTGTACATTGTAGTCCAAGTTTCATTGTCAATAATCCCTGTTACAGGTAAATCCATTGTTTTTTGAAATTCAATTACAGATGTTCTTGTTTGAGGACCAAGAATTCCATCAATATCAACAGCCGGAATTGAGCTGTAAAATGCTGATAATACATTTAGAAAATATTGTACAAGTTGTACTCTTGGAACAACTTCTCCTTCTTCTATTGTAGTGACAATATCCGGAGGTATTTCACTAATTAATGTTCCCTGTGATGTAAGTTCTGCTAGATTTCTTACAGCTACATAAGTTTTTCTGATTTCATACCATGTAGCTTTATCTATAATTCCTGTAACCGGAAGATTAAATGCTTTCTGAAATTCTTTTACTGCATCTTCCATGCCGGAAGTGAATTCTGAATCAACAGGATATATTTTAGGAATTGCCGGAAAATTTACCGATATAGCATTGAGTGCCATTTTTATTAAAAGTACATATTGATTGTTGTCACCAATTTTTAACGGAAAACCCGGATACGTTTCTTCAAAGTTTACGACAGGCGCATTGGGGACAATATTAATATTTTCTCCATAATAATATTGTAGAATTTCGTATGGAATATAACCCCTGGAAGCTAAATCCACAGAGCCCCACTGGTACATTCCTTCAC
>JBASLQ010000336.1:0-5798 GCA_049656425.1 Sedimentibacter sp. | reverse complement strand
TCTGGAATGTCTGCTCTTTGTTATTTTTTGAGCCCATTTTTCATCAGTTTCATCAAGCCACAAAATATCAACTTCTGTTCTGTGAGTCATTACTTCTTCTGCTGTTTTATTGTCAAATTCAAAAATATTTTGAATCATTTCTTTTTCATTAACATTGATTGATCCTTTTTCACTTCCCACATCAACCATCATACGAATGTCTTCCTCTGTTACTTCCCCATCTGCTGAGTTAGGATCAATTCCAATTAGTCTTAATATTCCATTAGTGGAAGCAGTAAGCAGCCCTACAAGAGGTGCAAACAATTTTGAAATGAAATATAACATTCCTGCCATAAAAAGAGCCAGTTTTTCTGCATTTTTCATTGCTACTCTTTTTGGAACAAGTTCTCCAAACACAAGTGTAAAATATGATAATATCAATGTTATTATAATTACTGAAATTGTGTTTAAAGTTGAAGCCGGAAAATCTAAACCTGTCTTCAACAAAAGTTCAGTTAATTTACTTGCAAAGTTATCCGCAGCAAAGGCACTTCCAAAAAAACCAGCCAGCGTAATACCAACTTGAATTATTGAAAGAAATCTGGATGGCTGCAAAGTCAACTTGCTCAGTTTAATGGCACGTTTATCTCCCTCCGCTGCCATTTTTGCCATTCTGTTATCATTCATAGATATAACTGCAATTTCTGCAGATGCAAAAATCGCATTAACTGAAATCAATACTACCTGCAAAACTAATGGACTCCATATCGAGCCTTCTTCTAACAAAGTAAAAACCTCCTAAGTGAAAACTAAATATTACAAAAATAATACCATATATATTATAACCAGTCAATATTCATTTATCATTCCGCTATTTTTCACACATTTAGCCACTGTTATTATATTTAATAATTAATATTTTATTTAAATATAAGTTGATATAATTTAAGATATATTGTAGAATTATTATTATAGAAAATACATGGAGGCAATCATGTTTTTTGAAGCTTTGATTTTAGGAGTACTTATTGGTTTTGTAAGAAGAGGAAAAATAGCGCGATTGGCATATGTCAATTTCAATGCAAAGGTGCTCATTTATATATCTGCCTTGTTTTACATGGGCATAATTATTATGAATTTGGGTCTTTATGATTATAATTCATTCTTATATGCCGGATTTCTTATAGTATCATTTATTTTGACGCTGCTCTTTTTAATCGCAAATATAAGCACGAAGTTTATGATTATTCCATTAATCGGGCTGGTTTTAAATTTATTGACTTTCTTAGTAAATGGTTTTAAGTTTCCTCTTGCTTCAGATGCTGCCGCAAAAATTTATGGCACTGAAATATATGAATTGTTAAACAGCGGAAAAATATTATTTTTCACCCCTGCTGAAAACGCAGACTTAAGTTTTTTAGGCAATGTAATTCCTGTAGGTAATTTGTTTATAGCAAGCATAGGTGATATTATCACAGCACTGGGAATAACATTAATTGTTCAAGCAATTGTTTCCGACAAATTCATTCAAAATCGCAGCAGAATTACATTTTCAAAAAATATATTCAAATAAATGAATTAACAAGTAAAATATTAATGCGCTGGATACCAGCGCATTTTATATTTCAGAAAATCTTTATTTATCTTTTAGAGTCTCCATCAAACCGGTAGCAAACCCTGCAAGACCTTGTATGTCTGATGGTATGATTATTTTTGTAGCCTGGCCGTTTGCTGCCTTTTCAAATGCTTCAAAGCTCTTTAATGTAAGAACTTCCTTGTTAGGCATTGCTTCTCTTATCATTATAATACCATCCGCTGTTGCTCTTTGAATACTGATGATAGCTTCTGCTTCACCTTCAGCTTCTCTTATGGAAGCTTCTTTTTTTGCTTCAGCCCTAAGAATTGCTGATTGTTTATCGGCTTGTGCCTCTAGTATGATGGATTCCTTCTTGCCTTCTGATACTAATATAGCAGCACTTTTTTGTCCTTCTGCAATAAGTATAGACTCCCTTTTCTCTCTTTCAGCGTTCATTTGTTTTTCCATTGCATTTTGTATTTCTTTAGGCGGTATAATATTTTTTACTTCAACCCTATTAATTTTTATACCCCATGGATCTGTTGCTTCATCTAAAACTATACGCATTTTAGTATTAATGACTTCTCTTGAAGTCAGTGTTTGATCAAGCTCTAAATCTCCAATTATATTTCTTAATGTAGTTGCAGAAAGATTTTCTATTGCAGACATTGGTCTGTCAACACCATAAGCATAAAACTTAGGGTCTGTAATCTGAAAAAATATAACTGTATCAATTTGCATTGTTACATTATCTTTTGTAATAACCGGTTGTGGCGGAAAATCAATTACTTGTTCTTTCATCAACACTTTTTTTGCTATTTTGTCAATAAGGGGAAGTTTAACATGCATTCCCACTGTCCAAGTAGCCTGATACGCACCCAAGCGCTCTACAACATATGCGTTTGCTTGCGGTACAACTCTGATATTAGTTGCAATTAAAGCTATTACTACTGCAACAAGAAAAATAAAACCAATAAATTCCATTTACTACCTCCTATAATTTCCTTTTTACTATAAGCTTCACGCCTACTATTTCTTTTATAACAACCATTTCACCTTTTTCGATAATATGGTCATCGACAGCTCTTGCTGTCCACATCTGGCCTCTTACTTTTACTGTTCCTTCATTGCTATCGTTGTTTATTGTTGATTCAACTTTCACATATTCGCCGATTAAACTGTCTGCATTTGTTTTTGTCTTTCCAACTTTCAGTTTTTCTACAGCTATAGGTCTTGTTACTATCAAGCATAATATTGATACCACCAAAAAAACAACTATTTGTATTTCAATGCCAGCACCTGTTAGGTAAACAAGCCACGCTGCAAGGGCTCCAATAGCAAACCATATTGTCGTCAAACTAATGGTTAAAGCTTCAATTATAACACACGCAGCGACAGTACCAAGCCACGCCCATCCCACATATTCCATAATGCCCTCCTCATTAACAACTATATTCATTATATACCACATTTTAAGCCAGGTAAACATTTTTTCTTATTACTCTATAATACCGCTTAATGTTTGATACGGATTAACATATGTGTTATAAATACTTACAGCATAATGAAGGTGAGGTCCAGTTGAAAAACCTGTTGTACCAACCGTTCCTATTATATCTCCAATTTTAACTTTATCTCCTTTTTCAACATCAATAGTATCCAAATGATAATATGATGTGAACAGCCCCATTCCATGGTCTATGACTAATGTATTTCCGGAAGACAAAAGGCCATCCATTGCAAATGTTACAACGCCATTGTTTGGTGCTTTTACTTCAGTTCCTTTTGCAGCTGCAATATCCAGTCCTGAATGTCTTGATGAAGATTGCTCATTGTTTACATATCTTATTTCAGCAAAATCTGTTGTAAGTTCACCTTCCACAGGCATTATAAAAGCTCCTTCCCAAAGTTTTTCATCAACAGATATGCTTCTTGCAGGTTTAACAAGCTGAACAAATTCATAAATAGCAGCATTATCATTATTTGTTTCATTCAAATCATCAGTCACGGTAAGATATTGGGTTTTGAAACTTTTATTTTTTACAGTCAATGTCTTTTCGACCTTGTATTTTGTTTGTTTGCCATCATTTATAACTAAAGTAAGTTTATAGTCCCCGGGTACTGTATTTAAATCTATTGGAACCATGAACATATTTTTTTCTTTATATGAGTACATGTCTGCATCAACTTTAACCGCATCTGTATTAATTGCTGCTGTCTCATCTTCATTTAAGTTTTCAACAAAAACAAGTAAAATATTGCCCGGGTAATTTTCTCTGGTTACTATTGCAATATCTGCAGGATTATCTATATTTGCAGTAAAACTGATTGTCTGGTTTCCATAGTGTTCTGACCCATCCTTTAAAAGCCATTGTGCCTGACATTCTATAAAATATTCTCCATCGCTTTTTATATTACTTAGGACCTCTTTTAAGCTTGTTCCTGTAATTGCTAAATTCCCTTGAGAATAAACTCTTACAACCTGACTGTCAGGATTTTTTTCATATTTTATATCTATAGAGTCATTTTCAGACAATGGTATATTTTCATTTTGAATATCTGATGCTTGCAGTGTACCTGCTTTTTTTGTGAAATGACCTTCTATATTTTTGTATGTCCAGTCATATTCTATATGAGGATTAAGTTTTTCTCCATTGTAATCCAAGTATGATTCATAAATGACAGAATCAATATATATGTAAGAAAAATTTTCATTTAAAAATAATGGTTTGGCAGCTTTATCCTTAATTTTGTAAACATTGCTGCCTTTTGAAACATATGCCGCCTTATTGTTTAAATCAAAATACAATGTATATAAATCTGAATTTGAATTTTCTTTTACATGTAATTCATATGGGAAAAAAGATGAAACATCCACATCCGTCTTGTCTTTTTTATTTAACGCACTTATTATGGATTTTACATCTTCGCTGTTTCCGGCCAATGCAGTTATTTCATTTGTAGCAGAATTCACTGCTTCAATTTCAGTAATACTTGACTGTACCAAGTTGCACCCCGCAGCAAACAATGTTGCAATTAATAGTATCAATAAAAATAATCTCTTCATAATACCTCCTTTTTGCATTAGTTTTTGTTTAAAACAATGTTTTATACATACATTATATTTAAACTGCTGCGTTTTATTCTATTTCATTATAGTACATGCTGTAATATATATCCATATTAAATATTATGTACTTTCATATTAAATTTTAAATAAAAAATAACTAAGTTAATAATTTGCTTTAACTTAGTCATTTGTACTATCTTTCTTCTCTAAAATAATTCACACCGCAGCCTGCCGGCTGTGAATTTTCTTTTGACTTGCGAATTGATGTAATTACTAACACAAGTGCAGTTATAACAAATGGAAGCATGTCATAAAATGCATTTGGTATAGTAAAAAATGTTTTAGGAAAGTAATATTTCAAAATATTAAATGCACCGAATATAAAAGAACCAAATATTGCTTTTGTCGGACTCCAAGATGCAAATATAACCAGTGCTACGGAAATCCATCCCAATCCATTTACGCTGTTGCTCATCCAGACACCGCCATTAATTATAATAGAACAATATGCTCCGCCAATGCCGCAAATTCCGCCGCCTAAAAGTACATTCATATATTTTAGTTTAGTTACTTTAATTCCTGCCGCATCTGCAGCACCTGGATTTTCTCCAATTGCTCTTACATTCAGACCAATTTTAGTGTGATTAAGATAAATGCCACATATTACAGCAACTGCAATTCCTAAATACACAAAAGGGTTATATTGAAAAATCAATGGTCCAATAACCGGAATTGTACTTAAGCCGTGTATATTCATATTGCTTATTTGAGCTGTAATTTGCTCAGGCAGTTTTAAAGAAGAAGATGTTGAATTTACAAGCATGTATTCTCCCACAAAGTTGGATATTCCAATACCGAATATTGTAAGTGTAAGACCTGTTACGTTTTGATCTGCCATAAAAGTTACGGTCAGAACTGCATAAATCAATGCTCCCAACATTCCTGCAGCAAATGCGGCCACCAATGCAACAATTAAACTGTCACTCATAAAACCGGCCATAAATCCTGCACAAGCGCCCATAGCCATCATTCCTTCAACACCTAAATTCAAATGACCTGCTTTTTCATTCATTATTTCACCCAATGTTCCAAATAACAATGGAGTTCCCGCAAACACTGCTGCAATTATAAAGTTTAAAAACATGTTCATGCTTGGGCACCTCTTTTTTTATG
>JBASLQ010000335.1:0-6002 GCA_049656425.1 Sedimentibacter sp. | reverse complement strand
CTGCCGATATATTATCTTCATCAATACCTTCTGTGCTTTCCTCATTGTTTGGTGTAAACAAATATTTAAATGTCATGAGCAATATTTTAAAATCTAAAATCAATGAAAACTTTTCAATATACATCATGTCCAGCTTTAGCTTATCATACGCAGTAGTATTGTATTTCCCCATAATTTGTGCATAGCCTGTTAAACCGGCTTTTACTTTTGTTCTAAATTCAAATTCCGGTATTATTTCAATATATCTCTGGGTAATTTCAGGACGCTCAGGTCTTGGACCTACCAACGACATATCACCCTTTAAAACATTAAACAGCTGTGGTAATTCGTCAAATCTGATTTTTCTGATAATTTTCCCGATTGCCGTAATTCTGTTGTCATTTTTAGATGCAAGCCTTGCAATTCCATCATTTTCTGCATCAACTATCATGCTTCTGAATTTATATATTTCAAATACTTTATTATTTACCGTTAATCTTTTCTGTTTGAAAAATATCGGTCCTCTATCATATATTTTTATTGATATAGCCACTATAATCATGAATGGCAGTGTTATTGTTATGGAAATCAATGATATTATTACATCTATTATTCGCTTGAAAACCTTCTGTTCATAAGACATTCCTGTATTTTTGCTTAGAAACAGCGGGGTATCAAATAAATGTATTTCATCAGAACTAGCTATTATTATATCTGAAATTTTAGGTGTTATATAAACAGACATTGAATTCTTGTAACACTCTTTTAATAATTTATTTCTCATATAAGATTCAACATCATATATTACTATGGCATCATAATATTTAATTTCTTCCATTATTAAATCCAGTCCACATTCTACATTGATGAGTTTGCATATGTTGTATTTATCCCATCTTTTATTCATTTTTTCAGTGAATACATCTACATTTTCATTTCCGTAAACTACAACTACTTTCATTGGAGGAAACATTTTGTAATATATCCTGTTCGAAACATATGCCCATCCTACAGTAATAATAATCTGAACTGCTGTCAAAATAATGAAACCGGTAGGATTTAAAAGCCTTCTATCCATTAAGCTTACTTGGGTATAAGTAATGACATTGACAAATACTAAGGACATAATCTGAGAATATATAACGTCTGATACCCTGTAATAGCCTATTTTATACCCGCCATAAATGTTTGAGAAAGCTACATGCATAACTGCATATACAGCCACCAACAAAATTAGTCCTTTATTATAGAAAGGGCTGTATCTCATCTCATCATTATATACAAAATTCCATGTAATGAAAAACAGTAATGACTGTAAAAAAATAATTGTTGCAGTAGTGCACAAATTAACTGTCCCTTTATATTTATTTAATGTCTTCATTAACATTCACCCTAACTATTATTTGTTTACTCTCAATTTGTTTCTCACTCTGACATTAATGCTGATTCCAAGACCTAGTATCAGCCAAAACAATGGTGCTACTGAAGTTACGCTATCGTTGAACAATCCTGCAGCTAAATATCCTATGATTGAAATCATGCAGGCTCCGCCTATTATTTCTTCTACTGTTGCAAATTTTGATTTAGAGTAAATTAGCAAACTTGATACAACATGTATACCGCATACTACTAAGAAAGCCATCAGCGATATTATGCCTGTATTTATTGCTATTTGCAAGTACATATTATGTGGCTTGTCAATTACTATATTAGCATCGAAATCTATAAGATTCAGTTTTCCAATAAAATCATCCTGATTAAATGCTATAGGATAGTTATCAGGTCCTGCACCGCTAAAAATATAGTCTTTAAGCATTGGTATAGTAGCTCCCCATTCATACCCTCTATTAGATCCAAGTGTTTCTAATCCTCGTAATGGTTCATAGAACGGAGAAGATTTTGGTTCAGTTAATCTGCCGCCAGACCCTAATATTTTAACTCCATCCTCTGCTATATAGAAATTAATTGCTTTAGCATAGGCATTTACAGTAACTCCTGGATAATTTTCAGGAATAGTAATATTGTAACCTGCGTACCTTGAATCATTTATAGTAATCTGATTACCTTTTGACGTTATTACAAGTTCATTGTTGTTTTCATCAAGGAAGTATAGTTTATCTTCATCAACCTTAAAATTTAATGTTTCCTTATTTGTTTTAATAGAAAAAGTGTTCTCACCAAGTATAATATCTTCAAATTTTATACTGTTTTCATTTGCAGTTTTTATATTCTCTATTTCTTTAGCAATATTCAATGTTTTTAGTCTGTTAAATATTGCTCCATCTGACATAATGTTAAGTGCAAAGAAAACAGCTACCAACACAACAGCAAATGATACGGATATTTTCCAATGCTTTATTATTAATTTCCTGAAAAGCCAAAGTGCAAATATTGCAGATACAGATACACCAAGATACCCTGCTCTTGAATTGCAGCCAATCCATGTAAAAATCATTAATACAACAGATATTCCAGATGCTATTTTTTGCTTATTTGTTTTTGCTGCCAAAAGGAAAGCAACTGACAACGGCAACATCAATGTCGCAAAGCTACCAACAAAGTTAGTGTTGAACAATGTACCATAAATAGTTTTTGGACCAAATGAAAATGAAAGATTATCAACCTTTAAGTTTTCTGGAATTATTAAGCTTTTACCTAGTCCTGACTGAAAGAAGTCAAATCCAAAATATTGTCCTACCCCTAACACTCCTTCAACTATCATAAGAAATGAAAAGGCTTTAACAAATAAATTTACATCTCTTTCATTATTTACAAAGTTTATTGTTAGGAATGTAATGGCTACGTAGCTAAGCAGTACAAACATACCTTGATACATATCTACAAAGCCCCAAAGTGCTGTTTGTGTGTCTTTTGCGAGTATAGTTGATATAATTACAAATGCGGCATAGATACCAATTGGTATATAGTATTGCTTTAAATCTTTAAGCGGTAATTTTTTCTGTATATACAGTATGATATAAAATATAAGTGCGATTGCTGTCAGTGCAATAATCCAACGGGATTTCCAGTAACTGAAGAAATCCAGGTATTTCTGCTGGCCGGTCCAATACAACGCCTGAGTCGTACCTGTTAAATCTAAATATTTTGCATATACAATTAGTGGTACAAGCCCTGCTATCAATAACAATGGAAGAAAATAAAATACTGATAGTTTTTTATTTTCATAATCTATTTTAATAGGTTCTCTTTTTGCTGTTCCTTTTTTAACTTTCAATTTGCGTCCCCCATACTATTTATAAATGTTTTGTAATGTTTTGTAATATTCTGTCGCATTTTATCTATGCCTATATATTATAACATGCCAGATGTTATTTGCAAACAAAAAAATAGATTTGATCTATACGGTCTGAAAACAGCGCACTACCATACACCCCTAATGTGGCTGCCAATATAAAACATTACCCTCAATGGCTTGTGCTATTGAGGGTTTTTGCTTTTAGAAATTATAGGTTATTATTCTCTTGTAATAATAAATGTGTATATAGTATCAATATAATCTATGGTTGAAGTATCTGTTTTGGATACTACTATATTGATTGTGTAATTGCCTGTTGTATTCAAAGGAACATTTACTACACCATTTATGGCTGATGAAGTTGTAGCTATGCCTGAAGGTGTAGTTACTGTAATAATCACACTTGCTCCATCTGCAGCTATTGCAGTTATAGTAATAGCTGATGAAGTTGTAGTAAATCCTTCAATTGCTGATGGTGTAGTTATGTTAATAATAGCACTTGCTGTTGTAGAATCAGCTATTGTTAAACTAGCAAGTATTGCAGATTGAGTAGTAACGTCGCCGTCATCTCCGCCACCGCCGCCGCCTGAGCCGCCGCCAGTACCTGGAACTTCTACTTCAACATCTGACAATGATCTGTCAACAGTCACTAAAGATTCTGCTCTTGTGATGTTTCTTGTTGGTCTGAATGTTTCGTCTTCGTAGCCTATCATAAGTTCTGCTTTAGTTGCTGCTCCGACTCCGCCTACTGACCATGTTGCAATTTTTTCAAAATCTTCGAAAATTTCTGCTGATGCAGCAGCATCATCTAAATCTTTAATTCTTGCAATAATAAGTGCAGCTTCTTGTCTTGTGATATAAGATTCTGGTCTTGCTGTTTTGTCACCGTCACCGATGATATAATCAGCTTGTACTGCTTTTTGAACCTCTTGGTAATACCAAGCACTTGTATTTACGTCGGAAAAGTCTATTTCAGCTTTCTCTGTAAATTCGAATGCACTGTTTACCATCGTCATAAATTCTGCTCTGGTTACTTGATTGTCTGGTACAAATGTTCCGTCTGGATACCCTTCAATCAGGTCATTCTCAAACCATTCATCTATAGTATCCTCGGCCCAATGTCCGGAATAATCCTTAACTGCACCTAAAGCAAAACTTGGCATCATAAGCGTCAACAACATAGTTAATACCAACGCTAATGATATTTTTCTTTTAATCATTTTTGGTCCTCCTTTAAAACGTTTTTATATATCAACATAAATTGAATATATCAAACTAAAATAAATAAAATGTAAATAATTAATTTACATATTGAAACCAGTATTATATTATTCGAAGAATTTTATTAAATTTTAGGGGTCAATAGATTTATTTTTAAGACATGTTGTCACTCTTTTTTACTTGTGGAATATGATATTAATGAGCTTGACCTCAAATTTAAAATAAAAAGGTGTTATTAATGAGTAGAATAAATTATAATGATAATGTTGCCGGTACAACTTGCAGAAGAAAATGTTACGGCGATGTTGGTGGAGAAACTGGTTTAGTAAGATGCGACTGTGTATGTGTTTATGAATGCTTGTTAGCATTATTGGCTGATGCGCTTGGAGAAAACAATCATCCTTGCGTTGGTAGTGTAAGCCCAGGCGGCGGCATAAATGGAACTGGCAGAAGAAACTGCCAATGTGTTTACGAATGTCTATATGAATTATTGGCTGATGCATTAGAAGAAAATGGTAATCACCACAAATGCCCAAGATAGCATAAATTATTACCCTCAACAGTTAATGCTGTTGAGGGTTTGTTTAATTTTAAAAAATTCGGCAGTGTAAATAATTTTGTGTATTCTCTCTTTTGGGTTGAGAATACACATATAATTTATTTTAATATTTTAAAATAAATTTTTCTAATTCATCAGGCATCAGCGGTTTGCTGTAATAATAACCTTGTATCATGTCACAGTTCGCCGATTTTAGAATATCTGCCTGTTCCTTTGTTTCTGCCCCTTCTGCAATAACTTTCATTGCTAATCTTTGTGCGGCTTTGATTATACAATCAACTATTATTAAATTTTCTTGATTAGAAATTCTGTCAATAAATATTTTATCTATTTTTAAATAGTCAAATACACCGCCAAATTCCAACAGATATTTTATTGAGTTAAATCCTGTTCCATAATCATCTATTGATATTTTTATTCCCATGTCTTTTAATTTTCTTATTTCTTCCATGGCTATTTTTTCATCCTGTATAATTGACCTTTCCGTCAATTCGAATTCAATGCATTCAGGATTTATTTCATTGATTGTAATGCAATTTTTCACATAATTTACAAATGATTCGTCAGCTAAGTCTCTTGATGAAAGGTTGATTGACACTGCTGTGTTTATTCCCTTTTGATTCCATATTTTCAATTGTTCTGCTACATTCTTAATAACCCACTTTGTTATTTGATTAATAAAACCTGCAGCTTCTGCTTTTTTTATTAATTCTGAAATTGACATATTTTTATGTTTGCTGTCATTCCATCTTAAAAGAGCTTCAACCCCTGCTATTTTATCATTTTGTATATCAATTTTAGGCTGGTAAACCAATGTAAACATATTATTTTGCAATGCATGATATAATGAAACAAGATCGTTGTAATACTTAGCCTGCTCCTCTTCTATAATGTTGTTGTAAATTGCAATTTCATTGTGAGATTTGCAGCATTGATCCAATGACTTATCAAGTTTGACTATAATACTGTTAATGTCCGAATCATGGT
>JBASLQ010000334.1:0-13695 GCA_049656425.1 Sedimentibacter sp. | reverse complement strand
GGAGAGGAATATTCCGTCAAAATTATATTTCAATATTTCTTCTTTGCTTGTATGTGCCGGGAAAATTGTTAGCTTGCATCCTTTATCTATAAATGAATTCAATATATTTGTTTTTATGCCGCAGTCTATTACGCCAATGTGCAGTCTTCCTTCTCCCATTGTCTTAACTTCTTTAGGTGTCACCATATCCACAGCATTTATGTTGGAAAAATTATTAAACATATTTATTATTTCATCATCACTTAAATTATTTGTAGTTATAATACCTTTCATTGTTCCGGCATTTCTGAGTATCTTAGTGAGTTCTCTTGTATCAATTCCTTCTATTCCCATAATATTGTTCATTTTTAAATATACATCCAAATCTATTTCACATCTGAAGTTATTTGGCACTTTACATACTTCTCTTACTATAAATCCTTTAACTTTTGGAGATGATGATTGTGAATCATCTAAATTTGTTCCGTAATTTCCTATTAAAGGATATGTCATTGTTACTATCTGCCCATAATAAGACGGGTCAGTTAATATTTCCTGGTATCCTGTCATTCCGGTATTGAATACTACTTCTCCTACAGTTTCAGAAATTTTTCCGAAACATTCACCTTCAAATACAGTTTTGTTTTCTAGTATTAATTTTCCTTTCATATTTTCCTCCAACATATCATATTTATTAATTACCTGTATATACAAAAAAATAGCTGTTTCACTAATAAAAACAGTGAATACAGCCATTGGTATAATTTAAATTATTTTTTATCATATATTTTATTAAACTTTGCTTTTTTATTAATTCGTACTTGCCTTTATAGTTCATCTTCGCACCCCTAGTTTTATCTATAAAAAAATATCACAAGTAGAAAGGTTTGTCAATATGTATTTTTAAAATAATTTCAGAATATTTTTAAATTATCTAATACTTATGCAATTGCAGTATATCAACACATTTGCAAAAATCGTTGTTAATTTTAATGCTTATTTCTGAAATAATATCCAACTCCCCACTTCGTGAGAATGTACTCGTAATTTTTATCTTTGTTCTCTATTTTTTCTCTCAGTCTTCTTACATGGACATCAACAGTTCTTAAATCTCCAAAATATTCATAACCCCAAATAATTTCCAAAAGCTCTTCCCTTGAAAAAACTTTTCCCGGATTAGTTGCAAGCAATAACAACAAGTCAAATTCTTTTGCAGTTAAATTTATATCTTGTCCGTGAAGACTTACTTTTCTTCCTAAAGCATTGATAATAAAATCATCTACAACTATAGTTTGCTCGTTTTGCTTCTGAGAAGCTCCTTTTGTCCTTCTGAGTATAGCTTTCATTCTGGCTTTAAGCTCTAAAATATTAAAAGGCTTGGTCATATAATCGTCAGCACCGTATTCTAAACTTAAAATTTTATTCATATCTTCATTATTTGCAGTTAAAATTAATAAAGGAGCGCTTGATATTTCTCTAATTTTCTGGCAAACTTCAAGACCGTCCATTTTAGGTATAATTAAATCAAGAAGTATTATGTCATACTCGATTAAAGTAATTTTTTTTAATGCTTCATTGCCCTCCAGCGCTAAATCGACTTCATAATTATCTTGCTCCAAGCTGTACTTTAGCCCTTTAATCAATAAAAGCTCATCATCTACGATCAATACTTTCATTTGTTACGCTCCTTAAATTAGTTTGTTACAAAAATTAAACTTTTTATTAATATTACATTGGTTTATAAAAAATGTCAAGAAAAATATTAAATTAAAGTAAAATTTCAACCTGAGAAATTAAAATAAAACTCTGTCATTCCCAACCCTTTTTGTCACTTTCATCATGTCGAAATGCTCAAGAAGACCTATTGCAATCTTGCGATTTGTATTCAATAAATCTCTGTATTCCGCAGCAGTTATTTTTTTATTTTGCGTTATATAATTAATTAAAATTGTTTTTGCCTCATTGTAAATGTCTGTAATTGTTACACCAATGTCATTAACTTTAATAAGTTTTTTTTCATCAAGCATGAGAGTTAAAATATCCTCTGCTTTGTTATTGTTAATTTCCAACAATAAATCTTCTTGCTTCATAAAATCAAATTTTGCTTCAATTAAGGATTTGTTTACTATTTCTTCAATTTTGTTATACAACTCATCATATTGAATTTGAAAATATGGAAGCGAAAGAAATTCACCGTCTTGTTTAATCAATCCTTTTTCTGTAAATGATAAAACTGCCAAATCAAATACTGGCTGTTTTAATATTGGAAGAAACTTGCTTTTAATTTCAGACTTTTTGGCACCCTTTGAATACTTATTATTTTCGTGGTAAGTAAAAAGATATTTCTCAATATTTTCTTCAAGTTCTCTTTCAAAACTTTTATGCCACACATATGTATCATTTTTCAGTTTAAATATAGATAGTTTTTCTTCTTCTTCAAGCAATTCAACACTGTTTTTGATTTCTTCTTCAGTCAAAGCTGTTGTTTTAGCAATTTCAGTAATTGATGGAACAGTCTTGGAATTTTCTCTTATTATTTTTTCTATAACATCAGTACTTGAGCCTTTTTCTTTAACTTTAAGTTCTTCAATAAGATTGTCGTCAAATCTTTTCTTTTTCTTTGGAGCAGGTTCTATTATTTCTCCTCCACCGATAGTTTCCATTGGAGAATAAAATCTTACAATAAATTTGTCTGACCTTCTTACTGCAATTTCTTCTTCAAGCCTTAGCTGCGCATAACAGCTTTCTCCGGGAGACAGTTCTTCCCTGTCAAGAAGCACCACCCTGCACAGTATTTCGCTTGTACCTGTATACAAATGAAGCCTTGATCTGTTTTCTACAATACGTCTTGAACTTTTCAATAAATTTAGCTTTACATCAAGCATCATTGTATTCTTCATTGAATTAACAGGTGCAATTACACATCCTCTGTAAATTTCAGATTTTTTTATATTTGATAAATTTATTGCTGTTCTTTGTCCTGCATATGCTTTATCAGCATCGTGGGAATGAACTTGAATGTTACGAACTTTGCATATTTTATTTACAGGATATATTTCTACTTCGTCGCCTTTTTTTAAAATCCCCGAAATTAAAGTGCCTGTTATTACAGTTCCAAAACCTGTAATAGAAAATGCTCTGTCAATAGGAAGCCTTGGAATAGTGTTTAAATCTCTTTGTTCTACTTCAGTTTCTGTTTGCTTGCATATAACATCAACTAAATTATTAATTCCGTAGCCCGTCTTAGACGATACTTCAACCATTGGTGCGTTTTCTAAAAATGTATCCTTTAACGATTCTTTTATATCTTCTTTTACAAGTTCAAGCCATTCAGGATCTATTAAATCATACTTAGTAAGCACAACAATTCCTTTTTTAACTCCAAGAAGATTTAGTATGTTTATATGTTCCGTAGTTTGCGGCATCATGCCTTCATCTGCAGCAATTACAAGAAGCACTAAATCCATGCCGATGACTCCGGCCAGCATATTTTTAATAAATTTTTCATGTCCCGGCACATCAATTATACCTGCTTTATTGCCATCAGGAAGATCAAAATAAGTAAATCCCAAATCTATGGTAATCCCTCTTCTTTTTTCTTCCTCCCACCTGTCAGTATCTCTGCCTGTTAAAGCTTTTACTAAAGTTGTTTTGCCATGGTCAATATGCCCTGCCGTTCCTATAATTATGTTCATTCCTGCCCTCCCGGTAATCTATTCCAAAATATTTTTTAAAGATTCATAAATCAAATCTATTTCACCTTCAAGGACTGTTCTTAAATCTATAATTAAATTATCATTTACAACTCTTCCTATTATTGGTGTTTCCAAATGCCTTAAATATTTTTCAAAATAAGCTGTTGTCATAGTCCTTGGCTTGAATGTCAATGAATAACTTTCTATTCTTTCAAGAGGAAGAGATCCTCCTCCTACTTGAGACTGACATTTTTCAACATTCATGTCACAGGAATTTGATATTACAGGATAAAGCTTATTGTACAATTCCTCAGCTTGAACTTTTATATCTTCACTGCTTTTGTTAATGATTTTCAAAACCGGCACATTTTTAACAGCTTTTTCTTCATCAGCATATTCATGAAAAACGCATTCCAATGCTATTGCTGTAAATTTATCAATTCTTAATGCCCTTGTAAGAGGATGCTTTTTTATTTTATCAATTAAATATTTTTTACCTACAATAATTCCTGCCTGAGGTCCTCCTAAAAGTTTATCCCCGCTAAAGCACACAATGTCTGCTCCTGCTTTAATTGATTCCTGCACTGTTGGTTCATAAGAAAGTCCGTACTTGCTTAAATCTATCAGTACGCCGCTTCCTATGTCTTCTATGACCGGTATATTGTGTTTATGGGCAAGATCAACCATTTCTTCCAATGGAACAGATTCTGTAAAACCTACTATTCTGTAATTGATTGTATGTACTTTCAATAAAGCAGCTGTTTCCTCAGATATGGCATTTTCATAGTCAAACAAATGTGTTTTATTTGTAGTTCCAACCTCCACCAATTTGCTGCCGCTTTGAGCCATTACATCAGGAACTCTGAATGAACCGCCAATTTCTACAAGTTCCCCTCTTGATACCACAACTTCCTTGTTTTTTGCAAGAGCAGAAAGAATTAAAAGCACAGCAGCAGCATTATTGTTCACTGCCATAGCAGATTCTGCTCCTGTTATTTTTGTAATTATTTCTTCAAAATGAGAATATCTTGAGCCTCTTTCTCCAGCTTCCAAATCATATTCAAGATTTGAATATCCTGTTACAAGTCTTTTTATTCTTTCGGCAGCAACTTCAGATATTACCGCTCTTCCTAAATTTGTATGAAGAATTGTCCCTGTACCGTTAATAACTCTTTTCATATTAAATGAAGTGAAATTTTTCACATCATCAGATATATCATCAATTACAGTTTCAATTTTTTTATTAATTTCTTCCTCATTGTCGAAATTATTAATAAATTCTCTTAAATCTTCAGTTACCTTTCTTACAGATTCCAATACATATTCTCTGCTGCAATTTTCTGATAAAATTTTAATTTCATCTGTTTCCATTAGTGTGTCTACCTTTGGAATGCTTCTGTAATATTGTTTTTTATTCATTAGTTGCTCCTTTGCATTAAATACGAGATGCTAATATTTAAACTAAATTAATAAATTTCTCTTGCTTTTCTGTAACTTTACCGATAAACGCAAATTGTGTATTTAATTTTTCTTTTAATTCCTTCATAATATTTTCCAAATAGTTTTCATCAACAGAAAATAACAATCCTCCGGATGTTTGAGGGTCATATGCTAAATCAATGTAATCTTCTTCAATACCTTCACTATTAACTTTGCTTGAAAAATATTTTCTGTTACGGTATGAACCCGCAGGAACTAACCCCATTTGGGCATATTCAAATGTGTCCCGAATGACTGGAACGCTTTTAATATTAATAACAAATGTAACCTTGCTTGCTTCAGCCATTTCTGCAGCATGACCTGCAAGACCAAAACCTGTTATATCAGTACAGCTACTTACAGGGTAATTTTCAATAACCCTCTTGGCATTTTTGTTAAGTTCCGCCATTACATGAATGGCTTCTTTTTCTGTTTCTTTAGAACACATGGAAGCTTTAATTGCTGTGTTTATTATTCCAGTACCTATTGGTTTTGTTAAAATTAAAACATCTCCTGGTTTTGCTCCATAGTTTTTAAAAATTTTGTCAGGATTAATAAACCCTGTTACACATAATCCATATTTAGGCTCATCATCTTCAATGGAATGTCCACCTGCAATGGTTGCTCCTGCTTCCATTACTTTAGAAGCTCCACCTTTTAATATTTCCGCCATAATATCCGGGCTAAGGCAATTTGGAAAGCCTATTATATTAAGTGCTAATGCAGGTTCTCCACCCATGGCATATATATCGCTTAAGGAATTTGCTGCAGCTATTTGTCCAAAAGTAAATGGATCATCTACAATTGGTGTAAAAAAATCAACTGTTTGAATCATGGCTAAATCATCATTTATTTTATATACAGCAGCATCGTCTGATGTTTCCAAGCCTACAATTAATTTATCGTTTTTGAATTTTGGCAGCTTGCTCAAAACTTGAGCAAGGGTCTCAGGACCTATTTTAGCTGCTCAGCCGGAGGACTTTGTCATCTGTGTTAATTTTACTTCTTCTATAGACATAATATCACCTCTTTTTATAGTCATAATTTTATTATCATTCCACTGTTATTGAGTCTTTGATTTTGTCAAAAGTTTTATCGCCTATACCTTCGATATTTTTTATTTCTTCAACAGCGGTAAATTGTTGTTTGTTTCTGTATTCTATAATTCTCTCTGCATAAACTTCACCAATTCCCGACAAAGACATCAAAATTTCCTTTGATGCTTTGTTAATATTTATTTTACCTTCATTTTCATTATTATACAAGGGTAAAATGTCTGTATTTTCACCTTGCTCTAATATGTATATTTTTTCTCCGTCTATTAGTTTTCTTGCTTTGTTTAGATTTTTAGTCAATGCAGTTTCGTTAAGGCCGCCTGCTTTTATAATGGCATCATTGACCCTGTCGCCTTCACTAAATTGGTAGACACCTGGATTTTTTACTGCTCCATCAATATCAACAAATATATATATTGGAGAATTATTAACTTCTTCAACGTTTTCTTCAATATTTTCATTGCTTGCATAATTAATTTCATTTTCTTTGCTTGACAGTTTAATCCCCACAGCTGTCATGATAAATAATGCAATGATTAAAACAACTGCAAGTCCTTTTTTGTAAATGCTGTTGTTCATAATAACCCCCCCAAATTTGCAACCTTTTGGAATTTTTTTAAGAATGCAATAATATTATACATTATATTGCTAAAAAAAACAAAATTTTTAATTACATATTAAGTATTTTCTGCTATACTATTATTTGATTTGTATTATGTAAGGAGTTTACAGATGATTAAAAAAATAATTAGCTATTTTTTAGTTTTTTCTATTTTTTTGCTAAACACTAGCAAAGTATATGCTGAGCCAAACATATTGTGTGATACAGCAGTACTTATAGATGCAAATACAGGAACAATATTAGCTGAAAAAAATGCTGATCAAAAAATGTATCCTGCAAGTTTAACAAAAATAATGACAGCCATACTTGCCATAGAAATGGGAAATTTGTCTGATGTAATAACGGTTGATGAAGATACTCCTTATGAAATTGAAGGAAGCCACATCGCTTTAGAACCAGGTGAAATATTAACATTAAAAGATTTGCTTTATGCGTTGATGCTTCCCTCAGCCAACGATGCTGCTTCAGCAGTAGCTAAGCATTATGGTGGAAGCACAGAAGAATTTGTGAATTTGATGAATGAAAAAGCAAAAGAACTTGGAGCTTATAATACTCATTTCGCAAATTCACACGGACTACACGATGAAAATCACTATACAACAGCTGCAGATCTTGCTTTGATTACAAAATATGCAATGGCTAATGAAACATTCAGAGAAATAGTCAGCACTGTTAAGTATGAAATTCAGCCAACAAATAAAAAAACAGAAGTAAGATATTTCACAACTTTAAACAAACTTTTATACAATAGCGGCTCCAACCAAATTTATGTAGACGGTGTGTATATAAGCCCGTTTTACGAGTATGCCACTGGTGCTAAAACAGGCTACACTCCCGAAGCAGGTAATTGCTTAATAGCAACTGCAACAAAAAATGGCACCGATTTAATTGCGGTAGCTATGAAAGGTGTATCTTTGGAAATGTATCAAGATGCTCACAACCTTTTTAATTTTGGATTCAACGAATATGAAAGCAAAACATTAATAAACAAAAATACTTATATAAGAAATGTTGAAATTAAAAATGGAGACAGCAAAGAGATATCAGTAATTACAGAAAGTGATTTAACAACTCTCATAAAAAAGAGTTCAGATGAAAATATTAAATCAAATGTTGTAATAAATGATATCACATTGCCTCTTGAAAAAAATCAAGTTGTTGGAAAAATTGAATATACACTGGATAACAAATCAATAGGAAGCGTAAATTTAATAACTACAATCGAAGTGAAAAGTACTTTAACTGAAGAATCCGACGGAAGTTTTTTTATGGGAATAATGAAATTTCTAGGAACACTTGTGATATTTTCGGTAATTGCTTTATTTTTATTAAAAGTCTACAATGATATAAGAATAAAAATCAACAGAAAAAAAAGACGTAAGCGATATAATAATGAAGCATAAAAAAAACTTAGTCATACTAAGTTTTTTTATTTTTTATTAATCAATTACTGCTATTGCATCAATTTCTACATTAGCATCTTTTGGAAGTCTTGCAACTTCAACGCAAACCCTTGCAGGCTTATTGTCTTTGAATACTTCACCGTACATTTCGTTTATTAAACCAAATTGATTCATGTCTTTAATATAGACTGTGCATTTTACAACATCATTTAATGTTGCTCCGCCAGATTCTAAAATTGCTTTAAGATTCATAAGAGATATTCTTGTTTCTTCTTTTATGTCTCCACCCTTATAAAGTTCACCCGTTGCAGGATTAAATGCAAGCTGGCCTGATACATATACCGTATTTCCTGCTTTTTTACCTTGTGAATAAGGACCTATCGCTGCTGGTGCATTGCTTGTTTGAATTGTTGTATTTGACATAACAACCTCCTATTTCCAATTTTTTATTTCATATTGCTCAACATCTAATAAGTTGTTATCAAACCACAATGATTCAAGGTCATAAACTTCTCTTTCATCCTTGTGGAAGACATGAACAATTATGTTATCAGTTTCAAGTAATATCCATCTTCCTGTATCAAAACCTTCTTTATAATAAAACTCTATTCCTTCTTTAGCACCTTTGCTTATTATTTCGTCAGCTATGGCAACAGTCTGTCTTTCGTTGTTTGCGCTGCATATTATGAAATAATCTGTTATGGTGCTTATTTTTGATACATCTAATACTGTAAAGTTAAAAGCTTTTTTATCATCACTTGCCTGCAATATGATTTCTATGTTTTTTTTGTCTAAATTCATTTTTTCTCCTTTAAAAATCTAAGTGTATTTATTGATTCTATATTAAGTTCTTGGTCTCTTCTTTTTACATACTCTATTGTGCTCTCTAAAGAATTTATTAAAGCATCATCAATATTGTTATAAGCAGTTTTCCTAAGATCTTCAACACCTTCATAATGCCTGTATTTCTCTATTTTATCAGCAATAAATATTATTTTTTCCAAAATAGTCATATTTTTTCTGCCGGTTGTGTGATACAATATAGCATTAATTATTTCTTCATCATCAACTCTGTAAATTGACTTAGCTAACATTGCACTTGAAAAAGCATGAGTCAAATTATCATTTTCTTCCTTATTATTTGATTTTCCACAATCATGGAGCAGCCCTGCAATTTTAGCCTTTTCTTCATCAGCCCCATAGATGCGGGCAAGTTTTTCTGCTTCTTCCATAGTGCTTAAGCAATGGTTGTAAAGCTTAGTACCTACCGAACTTTCCAGTTTATTTTTCATTATATCATAATTCATTATTGTTCTCCAAATACAAACTGTTTTTAATTATATATTGTTCCACCGATTCAGGCAACAAATACTTTGCAGATTTTCCATTTTTAAACCTGTTTCTTATATCAGTGGAAGAAATTTGCAGCATTGGTGCCTGAAGAAGTTCAATGCTGCCGTTAAAACTTTTCTTTATTTCTGCAATATTTGCTTGAGCTATTTCTTTGCTTATTCCTGGACGAGATACTGCTATAAATTTGCACAGCTTAAGAAGTTTCTCCGGTTCATGCCAGTTTGGCAAACCAATTATAGCATCGGCACCTGTAATAAAATAAAATTCTGTATCTATATATACCTTAATTAGTTCTGTTATTGTATTTAAAGTATAACTTTTTTCCGGATTTTTAATTTCAATGTCTGATACAGTAAATTTAGCATTAGACAAAGTAGCCATACTTGCCATTACATACCTGTCCCATGAACTTGCTCCGGTTCCATTTTTATGTGGAGGATTTCCTGCGGGTATAAAAATTATTTCATCCAGGTTATATATATTTAAGACTTCATTTGCAATAACCAGATGTCCTGAATGAATAGGATCAAATGTACCTCCCATAATTCCAACTTTTCTGTTTTTCATCATTAGCTCCTCTTGTTTTTAGCAAATACATAGATAATAGAAATTACTGCAATTGCAACTATTAATATAATATTATCATAAAAAGCTTCATTATCAAGAAGTAATAGTTTTCCTAATGAAACTCCCATTATTCCTGCAAATATGTATGGAAAATACAATTTAACCTTACTGTTTTTTACAATGTTAATTCTTTCTATTAAACTTTCCTTGCCTTCATAATAACCTTTTATCCAGCCTGTATAAGAAATAAACAGAATTGAACAAGCCAAGTAAATCAGAGGCAATAAAGCCAATAAATAGCTGTGATCCAAACACACCATTACAGATAAGGTATTAAATAAAGGAGTTAAAATAACTTGAGTGTAAGAATCCCCCAGTCCAGCTGCGATACCCATCATTCCTTTTTTTATATATGTCACGTTGCTCGTTTCATCGCTTTTATTATTTATACTTTGTTCTTCTAATGATATTATATATCCGTGAATTGGTGTTCCCATATTTGGTTCAGTATTGAAAAATTCAGTATGCCTGTGTATTGCATCTGATACATCAGCTTTATTACTGTACAGTTTTTTGAAAATATTTTTCATGCTGTGTGCAAAAGCCAACCCTTGCAACCTGTCATAACTGTAGCATGAATGAGAAAAATTCATCCAGATGAACCATGAATATATTAAATCGCCCTTATTTATATTATTGTTTTCATTGCTGCTTTTATTATTATTGCTGCTGAATATGTTTTTATTTAGAAGGAAAAGCAGAATAACTGCAAAAAATATTAAAAATAAATACGATTTTGGATTAAAAATAAAAGTCACTATAAATGCAGTTAGGAAAATAAAAATATTATATTTATTTTTAATAGAATATAGTATGTTTCCAACTGATATAAATACTAACAATAATCCTGCTAAATATAAAATTCCTTTAATATTTAAATAATAATTCAATATAATATTACTAAATAGAAGCATTGTTCCAACTGCAACAACAATAACAAAAGTACTCATGACATATAACAGCAATTGAGGAAATAATCCGTCATACAAGCTAATGTCAGGATTAGTATTTGCATCATACGCTTTTTCATATTTTTTTACAAAAATAGCATTAATATTTAATCTGTATTTCCATATTAATACGCCCATAAATCCAAATGGATATGCAATTGCTGCTGCTTCAATTGGTGATATGTGAAATAATATTGCAGCTGCAGCTCCAATTATTGCAGTAAGACACTGATCTCCCTTAAAGGATCCTCCGGTGGATACAAAATTTATATATATTATATTTACAACAGCTCCTGCGAGCATTCCCAATTGTGCATCCCCCAGTATCAAGCCTGTTATCATTCCCGCTATAATCGGTCTGTACAATGTATAATAGCCAATGCCAAAAGAAAGTGCAGTGCTGCTTGCCCAAAAATATAAAATGCTAAGTAAAAAATAATTAACAAATGTCATTTCTTTTACCTATTCGACAAAAGAAGCTTTGTCGTTGGGAAGCATTTTAATTTCAACTTCAATATTTTTCTTCTTTAAATCTTTTAAAATATTTAATTCATCATCACTTAAATGTATAGAATTTAAAAATCTTTTTCGTCCTGGTGTATTACCCAGTCCTCCAATATTCACCTTAGTTGTCGGTGCATTTAATTCTATTAATTCAGCAATATTTTCAATATATCTTGAAAGGATAAGAATCCTTGATTCATCATCATCTTTTTTTAAATAATCTGCTGATTCCTTTACAGTTAAAACATGTACAGCAATATTTCCGGGAGCTGCATCTTTTATAATTGTTACCATGAATGCATCATTTGCATATTCTTCATCAACAATTATTATTTCATTAGTTTTAAGATAAGGTATCCAGGATACAACAACTTGACCATGCAATAGTCTGTCATCTATTCTGGTTAATACAATATTTTTCATTATTCCTCCATTGCATTAGTCCGTTGAAAATTTCTCATTTACAAACACTATGCTTTTTTTACCGTTTTTAATTATTTTTTCTGCTACTTCTTCCATAGTGTAAGAATCTCTGCTCACTGCAATATCAATAAACAGCGGGAAGTTTATTCCTGTTATATGATAAAAGTTTCTGTTTTTCATTGTTCTGGCAACAGCATTGTAAGGGCTTCCTCCATACATGTCCGTAAAAACAATCAAATCGTCCTTAGATAGTTTAGCTACAGTTGATTCAACTTGATTTAAAAGTTCCTCAAAACTTTCTCCTTGATGAAATGATATACTCTCTGCATCTTCCATTTTTCCTATAATTAATTCAGAGCTTTTTAATAATTCCTTGCCGAAATCTCCATGTGTTACAAGTAAAATATTTATCATTATTTCATCTCCTTATTGTGGTATTCAATTATAACATATATTTATATTTATTTCACATAAATTTCCCAATTAAATTTTTTGTTTTTTCCATCCTTCAACAGTCAAATAAGTTAAATTATCAAATCCTAAATCTTCAACAAGTTTGTACATTTCAGTAAATTTACAGTCTATGCCCTCTGTAGTATGAGCATCAGAATTTATTATTACCGGAATGTTCCTTTCCTTTATCATTTTCAATATGAATGTTGAAGGATATTGCTCTGTAGTGTATCCCCTTGCAATTCCACCAGTGTTTATTTCTATTGATGATGATGTATTTTTTATTGCATCCAGGCACTTTTCAACTACTTTTACATACCAGCTGTCATTTTCATCAAAAATTACATTGTTTTTATTGTTCTTTTTAAACAAATCCAAATGACCTATAATTGGAGGTTGATATTTTACTGCCATTTCTGAAATTAAATTATAATAAGTTTCAACTGCAAATTTAGCATCTCCGTTGAAACTCTCATTTATCCCCTGCGAAAGTTCTTCAATATTATAGTCAACAGTCCACATAACACCATTTTTAAAATACCCAAGATAATGAATAGAACCTATGTAGTAATCAAGCTTTTTCATAAGAGATTTTGATGTTTCATCAAAACCAATTCCGGGAATGTAGTCAAGTTCCATTCCCAGGAAAACTTCAATGATGCCTTTATATTTTTCTTTGAGAAAATTTATTTCATCAATATATTTTTCAACTTTGTCTAATTGTATATTCCAATCTGAAACAAAAGGTGTTGGACCATGTGTTGAAATGCCTATTGATTGAAATTTGCTTTTAACTGCTGCTAAAATCATGTCTTCAGCACAGAATTTTCCGTCACAATAAACAGTGTGGGTATGTAAATTTGTTAAATGCATTCTAGCCTTCCTCCCTTTGTCTTTTTACTATATTGTAATTGAAGTTCTTAAAATAGTAAAGAAACAATTTTCATATTTAATTCACTAATATTATTTTCTTACGTATATTAATTATAAGAAATCACAATAAAAAATTTTGGAGGATATATATGAGTTATTCAAATTATAGAAATAACATGCCACACTACAATTCAATGCCTTATAACTGTGATCCGATGGATTTAAGTTACGCACCAGGCATGCCGCCATATGGAAACATGTATATGGCAGGCAACTATT
>JBASLQ010000333.1:0-3487 GCA_049656425.1 Sedimentibacter sp. | reverse complement strand
CCTGACAATACAATAACAGAAAAAGTTTTTATAACAAGTTATATTCCGCAAAATTTAGCTGTAAGTATACTTGATTATAATTTTCAAGTTCCCACTAGTACATGTACCAACCACACGCAGTGGCATTATGATCAATGGATTAACGAGCAAAATAAACCTGATGAACCTGATGAAACCGATGAACAAAATGAGAATGAAGACAACGGTGATTCAGAGGAAGAGGCTATAATTGATGATGTAACAGAAATTGAAAATGATGATTAATAATATTATATATTAAATTTTATAGCAATTGAAGATCATAGGTTTAAGAATCACTTCGGAATTGATATTCAACGTATTTTAAGCACATTGCTGCATAATTTTCAAGTTGGTGATGCTACTGCCCAGGGAGCAAGTACAATTACTCAGCAATTAGTAAAAAATTTGTACTTGACTAATGAAAAATCATGGGACCGCAAAATTAAGGAAATTTATTTAGCTGTTCAATTAGAGAGAAAACTTTCAAAAGGCCAAATACTTGAAAATTATCTAAATACTATTCCTCTTGGTCAAAGCTCATATGGGGTACAAACTGCTGCTTACACTTATTTTTCCAAAGATGTCAGTGAACTTACATTAGCTGAAAGTGCTCTTTTGGCAGGAGCTGCAAAAAGCACTGTATCATATGCTCCTTTTAGCCGTTACAATTTAGATGACTTAAGTGAAATTCCTGAAGAAAATATTGTAGGGTATGTTTTTTTCTTCTTTTAAAATTTATTTTGCATTATATTCAATACTTTTTCATAAATTGTTTAGATTATTCATAATTGGGTAAATTAAATATATAAATAAGTATTAGGAGGTATTATATGAAAAAAATAATTGTTCCAGTAGATGGTTCACCAGCATCAGAAAAAGCAGCAGAAAAAGCTATTGAAATTGCGAAAATATATGGCAGTGAAATAACATTTATTACAATTGTAGATGCACGTTATATATACACATACGACGTAGGTGGAATAGTTAGTTTGCCATTTGATTATCCACAAATTACAACAGGGTTAATAGAATTGCAAACTAAAATTTTAGATGCTTTTACAGATAAATTAAATTTAAATGGTATTAATATTGAGAAATTAGTATTACATGGTGTAGCTTATGAAGAAATTTTAAAATATGCAAAAAAAATAAACTGTGATCTTATAGTTATGGGTCGCCGCGGTTTTTCGAAAGTTAAACGCTTCTTTGTAGGTTCCGTAACTCAAAGAGTAATTTCAGATGCACCATGTCCAGTTTTGATAATAAACGAGAAAGAAGAGAAATAATAACAAAATAACAGATAATTAAAGGAACCTAGCAATCATAGGTTCCTTTTTGTGTTATAATCCTAATTCACTTTTTAACTTGCTAAGTTCAGCATCTACAGAAGCTGAATTATTTGAATACTTTTCTTCTAATGACTTTGTTTCATCTACAGGCTGAGTATTTAATTCTGCCATTGCATTAGCTTGGTCAAGCATTTTGTTTGCTTTGTTTTCCATTCTGTTGAATGCATCCATAGCTCCTTGTGCTTTTTCAGTAGTTGATGCAAGATCATTAATTGTATCCTGTGTTTTTGCTACAGCTACTTTTACTTTAATCATTTCACGACGAGCAGTAAGTTCCGCAATATCTGAATTTAACTTATCATGCAGTTCTCTCATTTTTCCGGCATTTTCTTGAGCGGCAACAAAAGCTGCATTAAGACCTTCTCCATAACTTTCAAGCTGTTTCTTTTTACCGATAAAAACTCTTGCATCTTCCTCATTGCCGGCAAGCAAAGCTTTTTTGGCTAAGTCTTCATAATGATTTGTTTCTTCTTTGTTTTTATCTACTAATCTTTTTGTACGCGTTTCTTCTGCCATAACATTTGCAGTTTCTCTCTTAACCTCTGCCAGATCATCAATCATGTTAAGCAAATACTGGTCAATCATCTTTGAAGGATCTTCCATTTTATCAATTACTGCATTGATGTTAGCTTTGATAATATCATTGAATCTTGCTAAAATACCCATTTTATTCCTCCCAATTTATATTATTTAAAACATTGCAAATAAAGCATAATATTATAAGTTGTCATCAATATTATTATATTTTTTTGCAAGTTCTTCTGCTTCTGTATCACCAAATTCATCTAATGGTGTTTCTAATATTTTCTTTGTTTGCTCTGCTTCTAAATTCTTTTGTTCTTTTGCTTTTTTCCACCATACAAACAAAATAACAACTAACACAACTGCTCCAATTGTAAACCACACAATAATCCAAGGTGATTTAGTGACAGTCATTATACGCTCCCCGGCTTTGTCAAAAGCTGTACTAAAAAATTCTTCATCAGATATGCTTTTATCATAGTGTTTATTTTAATTACAGTTTTAGCATTATCATCTTCAACTGCTTTTGCTTTAAATCAATTTGATATTGCTTCTCCATCAAATTTAAATTATGAAGAAAAAGTAGTTCAACTTGTAAATGCTGAAAGAGAAAAGAATGGATTATCTGCCTTGTATTTAGACAGAACAATATCTAATGTAGCAAGAGCAAAATCAAAAGATATGGCAGATAAAAATTATTTTGGCCACCAATCACCGACATACGGAAGTGCCGGAGAAATGCTGTTAAAATTTGGTGTAACTTGGTCTGCATGGGGCGAAAATATTGCATCAGGTCAAGAAACTCCGGAAGAAGTGGTAAATGGATGGATGAATTCACCTTCACACAGAGCAAATATACTTTCACCTAACTTTATTTTTATAGGGGTAGGATATACCACAAATTCTGCCGGAAAAGCATATTGGACTCAGATGTTTACTAGTGACGAGAAATAAAAATCATACTTTATATACTAACAAAGAAAAACAAGTCTGAATTAGTCAGGCTTGTTTTTTGATAAGTGTAAAGTTCATTTGCTTTGTTCCATAACCCCTTTCTAAAATGTGAAGTTGCGGTGTGCTTCTTTTTAATGCTCCCAGCTCTGCAAATCCTTCCATTTCGTGTATTGTGATAATTATCCACCTTCTCTGTACGCATCTAAATTTAAGTACGTCCCCACTGTCCCCTCTATAATTTGAAAAAGTCCGGCGGAGACTGTCCAAGCCGGACTTTTTATTTTGCTATACATTTTGCTTAGTTTTTCTTTCCTTTAAACAACTTAAGGTCGAGTAGACAGCGAAGCTTTTATCACAGATGCTTTTTTTAATGCATCTTTTTCTTCAAGTTTTGAAACCATAACAGTGCCCGCTAAATCTCCGAGACAATTGCATGTAGTAGTTCCCATATCAATCAATCTATAGAACGCTGCGATAATTCCTACTAATTCAGTAGGCAGGCCAGCAGTTGCAACCATTACAAACAGCTTGACAATTCCACTTCCGGGGATTCCGCCACCGCCGCTTGAAACTATGGTGCCTACCAATATTATTTTTATTAATGTACCTAAACTTAATTCTATACCAGCGACTTGACTTAC
>JBASLQ010000332.1:0-2848 GCA_049656425.1 Sedimentibacter sp. | reverse complement strand
GCTTTGCCTCGTCTACTTCCTTGCGCAGAAATTTTTCCTGCTCAGCACGGGTTGTTTCATTATTCATTGAATAAGAATTCTCAAAATTAAGTATGATAATCCTTGCTGCACCGTAATCAAAGGCATAGGACACGGGAACACCGGCTACTTCGCTACCCCATGTGTAATGGCTTGACATTCCGCCTGCTCCGCCGCCGCTTGCATCATGGTTTCCCATTGCTGCAACCGTAGGAATTTCAGAAATGAAGCTTCCGCTGTATTTTTCATTATACTGCTCATTTCCGGGCTGATTAAAGAATGATTCCCATTGTCCTTCATTTGCGGTTGTATTTGTCAAATCACCTGCTATATAGATAAATTTTGCGTTCGGATACTTCTCCTTCATAACATCCAAGTTTGCATTCCAGCCCTTTGCATGGTCTCCATCCACCTGAGAGTCCGAAACATAAATAAAAGAAAATTCTCCTTTATCATCCTGTGCTGTTTTGAAGCTTCTTACTCCACTCATTGCAGCATCAGTTCCTAATTTGTAATTGTATTCTGTGTCAGGAGTCAACCCTTTAATAGTTACAGAATAAAAATTCTTTTCCGTAATAGGCTGGCTGCTGCTGTCCTTTATAGTGGAGCTTCCCACTGTTCTCTTTTCAATCACTGCATCATGATAAACTGCGGTGCTTTCATCAGCACCTTTCCAAACCTTTACCTTTGCACCTGTCAGACTTGTATCTATGGTTGTCCAATTTATGCTGATGCTTGTCTGAGGCTCGCTTGTGAGCGCAAGTGCAATTTGCTGCGGTATTTGTGTAGCATCTGCCGCAAAAGCGACATTGTTTACCGCTGAAGATAAAAGCATAATCAATGCCAATAGCATGGACATGCTTCTTTTGAAAACTTTTTGCATATTGATCCTCCTGTTTATTTTTATATTTTTTGTTCGACCGGCTATCTAGATAGAGTTAATAAGTATCAAGAATTTAAGAGCTTATATATATTTCTAGTATCAAAATTAATTTTTTAGGAGCATAATAGAAATAATTAAAAGATACGATAGCTTTTGAACAAATTAATCATAAAACTCTTTTATATAAAATAAATTTATTCCAAGTAAGTTTCATGTAAAATCTACATAAATGCCCTTACTTATTTTGTGAAGATTTACGTAATAAGGGTTACGTTAAGACTTCTATTATGTAAAGAAATGCAATCTAAATATGAAAACTCCTTGTTTTTAGATATATTTCTTTACATAATAATAAAGATATGTTATTCATAAGTCAAATATTTCAAGGAGCAAGACTAGGATTTGATGAAACTATCTGTCTAGAATGTGATATAAGCGAACAAAATATTGAAAAACTTTGTAGAGATATTGCAACACGTACTCATGTAGAAGTTAAGAAGAAAGACCTTGTTAATATGAAAGTTTTAAAACAGTCTGGAGATGATTTTCTTCCTACAAATGCATTTGCTTTACTTCCTAGCGATTTTTTTGAATATGCATACATACAATGCGCAAGATTTAAAGGAGCCAACCGATCAGTTTTTATTGATCGTAAGGAATACACTGGATCGATTTATAAACAAGTTGAAAATGCTTTTGCTTTTGTAAAAAATCATATTAATTTAGGTGCAGAAATCAATGGGTTATATAGAAATGACAATTATGAATTACCGATTGCTTCTATTCGGGAAATGATTATTAATGCTGTAGTACATCGCAATTATGTTATAAATAATAGTGCTATTCAATTAGCTGTTTATGATGATAGACTTGAAGTTACTTCACCTGGAATGTTAGTTGGACAATTAGATATCAATATGATTAAAGAGGGTCGTTCTGAGATTCGTAATCAAACCATTTCTTGTGTATTTAAAAAAATGAATCTAATTGAGCGTTGGGGTACTGGTGTCAATAGGATTATTCAAGAATGCCAGGAATACGGTTTAAAGGAACCTAAATTTGAAGAAATAGGAAATTCATTTAGAGTAACTATATTTCGGAAATTAAAAGCAAGTGAATTAGTAAATAAAGCAGCAAATGAAGCAGAAGCAGTGATTTTAGAAAAGCTTAAATTGAATAATAAAGAATCAAGAAAATCGCTGGTTGAGCTTACAGAATTTTCTAATAGCAAAGTCTATAGAACTCTAAACTCATTAAAAGAAAAGGGAATTATCGAAAGAGTAGGATCTAATAAGAACGGTCATTGGAAATTTTTAAAACAATAAATTCATTGCCAGCTTTGCGTATTTGGCTTAGCTGGCTTTTATTCTAACTTGCCTTGTTCTTATCATTTCCAAGTTTGCTAACAATTTGTTTAAATATGTCCTCACGAAAATCTGTAGTCTCAGTATTTGGGTCAAATTCATCAAGTGCATTTAATTCTTTTATTAACCACTCAAGTTTTCGCTCTAAAAGAAGCGACTCGTGCTTCTTTTCATTAAGTTCTTCCAATTCAATCTGTAAAATTTCAATTTCCTGTGTTAATTCTACGCTTAAATCTTCATATACTTCCCAAGCCGATTTACTTCTTATTGATTCTACTGCGGTCTCTCTTAAGCGAATTTCATAAGATTCAATTTTATTCTGTAGAAAATTCATTCTATCTATTTCCTCTTTATCAAGCATTATATACTTTAACAAGTATCTCTTGCTTGCTTGTTTATTCACCTCATCTATATTATGCTTCATATCAAGCAACATTGCCATAAAAGCATGTTTCATTGAATCTTCACGATATGATGTCGTATGACATTTTTTACCTTTAACTCAATCCATCGGCTACTCTGCATTTCATAACAGGATATATAGTCTTTCCTGTTTTTTTACTATTTGTAGTGATTGCCCTAC
>JBASLQ010000331.1:0-1627 GCA_049656425.1 Sedimentibacter sp. | reverse complement strand
AACTCTGAGTCAGGACTTCATATAGTGTGTGAAGCTGATACTGTGAAAAGTGAAGAAAAATTGCGAGAGGATGCTAAAAATGCCCGCATTCTTATAAACATCATAAGCAAACATGAAAACAAAATTATTTTTTCATTAAATTATAGCGGTATAAGCATGAACAAAATTCAGGATTTCACTAATTTACTGGAAAAAGTACTTTAATTAGGGAACGACCTCCCGTTATTCTAGCTAAATAGTAAAAGGCTCCTATCAGGAGCCTTTTACTATTTGTTTTTAAACAATTTCTTGTAAAGTTCACCTACAACCAAAGGAATGAAAGCAAACATCATTACTATTTCCCAATCATTCAATGTTAAAGGAACTACATTAAATATATCATTTAATATTGGAATATATAGCACTATTACCGTAAGACCAAAGGAAGCAAACACGGCTTGCACCATTCTCTTATTTGAGAATATACCAATTTTAAGCAGTGTGAAATCTTGTGATCTTGAAGAAAATGCTCTTAATAGCTCTGCTGTAATCAATGTTGTAAATACTATGCTTCTTGCATGGATTAAGCCGCTGTCAACTCCATATCTTCCCATTGCCCAGTAATAAGAAAGCAATGTTGCTATTGCTATTGCAACAGCCTGGAACATTATTCCGCCTATCATACTTTTATCAAGTATTGCTTCTTTTGTATCTCTCGGAGGATGGTTCATTATGCCAGGTTCAGCATTTTCAACTCCCAGTGCCATAGCAGGAAAACTGTCTGTAACAAGGTTCAGCCATAAAAGCTGAATTGGGAGCAACGGAACTTCCCATCCTAAAATAATGCTTATAAACACAAGAAGTATTTCACCAATGTTACAGCTTAACAAGAAGAACACAAACTTTTTAATGTTGCTAAATATTATTCTTCCTTCTTCAACTGCATTTACTATTGTTGCAAAGTTATCATCTGTAAGGATTACTTCTGCAGTATTCTTAGCAACGTCTGATCCTGTAATTCCCATTGCAACGCCTATATCTGCCTTCTTTAAAGCAAGTGCGTCATTTACTCCGTCACCTGTCATTGAAGTTATATGTCCGTTTTCTTTTAACGCTGTTACTATTCTAACTTTGTGGTCAGGAGAAACTCTGGCATAAACTTTTGTTTTCTTGACTACTTCTCTTAATTCTTCATCTGACAATGAATCAAGTTCAGCGCCCATCATTGCCTGACTTTCATTTTCTACCATGCCTAAGTCATTTGCTATGGCATAAGCTGTTTCTTTGTAGTCTCCTGTTATCATTACTGCTTCTATTCCAGCAGCCTTGCATTCTCTTATTGCATCTTTAACTTCAGGTCGAGCAGGGTCAATCATACCGACCAAGCCAACAAATATCATTTCATTTTCTACTACATCAAAAGAAACATGTTCCGGAACTTCATCCCATACTTTGTAGGCAGCAGATAACACTCTAAGTGCTGATCGTGCAAATTCTATATTTACAGAAAGTACTCTTTCTTTTAATTCCTTAGTAAAATCAACTATTTCTCCATTTAATGCAATTTTCGTGCATTTGCTTATTACTATATCTGGAGCTCCTTTTGTAAATGAAACTACTTTGCCTCTTATGTAATTAGTGTGGAATG
>JBASLQ010000330.1:0-8352 GCA_049656425.1 Sedimentibacter sp. | reverse complement strand
CATTTATACCGGACAGCGAAATGAACAGCATACCAAGCAATATGCCTGGAATGCCTCAGATGCCGTCTATGCCGCAAATGCCAAGCGGTACTATGCCAAGCATGCCTGGAATGCCTAAATTTGATTTGCCTAATGGTGATCTTCCTGCGATGCCTGCTATGCCTGGTGACGGTAACTTCTATCCCGGAACTCAAATGCCGGAAATGAATAATGGTACTATGCCAATGCAGATGACCTGCGAGCAGCTTATGGAAATGATGAGACGTATGAATTGCAATATGGGGAATATGGATAACATGAGCAACAACACTCAAAATGCAACTCCACACACTTATAACAGAACTACAAAACGTTAATAAATTATTATGTAATATTCAAATGCAGTAATGTATTTGAATATTACATAACTTTTATTTATGTTAACATTAGTACTATTTCAGGTCGAATTTTATCATTTTTTATATATTGCCTGAAAAATAATTATATTTCCTTGAAATATAATTTTTAAACAATATAAAAATGTGTACATACAGATTTTTGTATTTCCTGCATATAATGTATAACTCTGGGGGTGTTTTTTTTGATAGAAAATGTATTGCAGTTAATCTTTCCATTGTCAATTTTCATCTTCGGTTATATAACCAGCGGAAGTTCATTCCCTCAACCTTTAAACAAAGATGAAGAATTTGAGCTGATACAAAAATCGAAAGAAGGAGACAAAGAAGCACGAAACACTCTTATAGAAAGAAATCTCAGGCTTGTTGCCCATGTAATAAAAAAATACAAGACAGTTGGCATAGACCAGGAAGATTTAATATCTATAGGAACTATTGGATTAATTAAAGCAGTCTCAACATTTGACAACAACAAAGGCATAAGGCTTGCAACATATGCAGCCAAGTGCATCGACAACGAAGTTTTAATGACAATTAGAAGCGATAAAAAATTAAAAAAAGAAATTTCACTGCAAGGACCATTGGGAACAGATAAAGAAGGAAACAACATATATATTATAGATATAATAAAATACGAAGGTGAAGAAATTGTTGGAAGGTTAGACAAAGAAGAAAAAATAAAAGCATTGGATGAAATATTAGATAAAACTCTTCAAAAAAGAGAAAAAGCAATTATAGAAATGAGATATGGCATAAGAAACAATGAGCATAAAACTCAGAGAGAAATTGCGAAACTTCTGGGAATATCCAGATCCTACGTTTCCAGAATTGAAAAGAAAGCATTAAAAAAACTATATGACGCACTTGTTTCAAACGTTGGAAATTAGTACATATGTAAAAAGCATTCTCAAAGAATGCTTAAGCAATGAAATCCCGCCATCAGGCGGGATTTCATTATAGTCATAAAAAAAGCAAAGAAAAACGAGATTTCTCAAATAATAAATTACTGATTATAGAAAAAATAAATTCATTTATTGCTATGCCAAAAGTATTGCTCCACGGATACTGATTTACTGGATTGCGTGCATGTTGCAACAAATCATTTTGTTCTTTTGAAGTTATTTATCTTTTCTATCAATAACTATATTGTTAAGTTAGCGTTCTTTTGAATTTTTTCAATACTTTCAGGTTCTATGTAGTATTTGTAGCGTTCTAACTTTGTTTTTGAATCTACATAACTTTTAACAATTAGCGTTCCTTTTACAACTACCCATTCATCATTTTTGAAATCTGATGCGTTTTCGACGATACACATTAAACCCAATATTTGTTCTTCTTCCGACCCACATTTGGGCATTTGTATTCTTACAACTTTAAGCTCATTCTGCTGAAAACCAGGTTCTTTGTATACAAATCCTGTAATAACAACCTTTTGGGCAGCATATTGGCGAGGATTTTTTTCAATATCATAGAATAAAAATCCAAAATATTTATCATCCATGGTCACAGCTCCATCTGTGGAAATGCCATAACCTTGAAGTGGATATTCGGATTTTGCAATAACCTGTTCCTCATTTTCGAGGTTACCGCTAATTTTAGCATTAACCTGTATTTTACTACTGGTCGAAAAAAGGTTGTTAATATAACGATTTGTATCCATTTCATTTTCAGTAAATAAAAAAAAGTTAGTAGCAAAAAATATAAGAACTATACTTAATGTTATCCTCAGCATTTTATTCCTCCTATAAATAACATATATCCCAATTATATTATTGGGAATAACAAAAAATAGTAATATGATATTTCTATAATACCATATTACTTGTTCCCAGTCAAAAAAAAATAAAAACTTAGTCATATATAATTGTTACCATAATTTCTACTGCCAAATTTTCACACATATCCTCAGAAGAACGCCAATTTAAATTTATTTTTAATCCTCAACTACACTAATTTGCGTTTAAAAACAAAAAGCTTTCTATGATATAATCACAGGAAGCTTAATTTAAATGTTTATCGTTATATGCTGTTAAAATCCATATTGTTATCTAGCATGCTTAATTGTGCTTTATAGCGGTATAAATTAATCATTAATTCATAATCTTCTGAATCTAAATCGGAATTATTTAAAACATCTGATATATCGGTACCTTGTAAAACTTGCATCAATTCATCAGGTTGATTGTCAGAATATATGCTAGAGTTTAATATATTTGAATTATATGTATTTGTATTTAATGTTCCTATATTAGCATAACCAGCATTTAATGAGTCTGCGTCTAATCCGCAATAACCCATAACTCTGCTTACGTAATTTTGAGTTTCTTTAAAAGGTGGTATCCCTTCATATTTTATTACATTGCCTGGACCTGCATTGTATGCAGCTAAGGATAGCTCTACATTGCCATCAAATCTGTCAAGCATTTGACTTAAATATTTAGCTCCACCCATTATATTCTGTTCCGGATCAAATGAGTTAGTAACTCCTAAGCCTTTTGCAGTATCAGGCATTAACTGCATTATTCCTTCAGCGCCCGCACTGGATACAGCTGTATGATTAAAACTTGATTCAGCCTTAGCAACAGATTTTAATAAATTAACAGGAACATTATACATTTCCCCTGCCCTTTGAAAAATTTTATCAAGGCTTTCTGAATTTGTATTAGTCAATTTTGAATTTAATATATTAGAAAAATTTTCATTTTTCACTTCTGTTTTATTTGAATTTGAAGTTTTTAAATTATCTAAATAAACCTGCTTACCACATCTGGTAATTTCAATGGTCATCTAACTTTCCTCCGAGTTTTCAGATAGTACGATATATTATATCATTTCATACCTTAGTGCGCAATGATTTAATAACATTTTTCTTAAATTAATTTAACCATGCACAGTATATAATTTTTTAATATAAAAATAGACACCAGCCTATTGCGGTTAGTGCCTTACATTAAGTTATTACAACTAAAATATTTTATTTACTCTTGTAGAATTAAATATTAATTATTGATTCATAATTGGTTTTGTAGTTATCTCTCAAATATTTTCAAAAGTCTTAAATAGTGATTTGCTTCACGTAATGTATGATCTCCCAATAATGTTATTATTATTGATTTTATTTTACATTCAATTAGCAAGTACGTCACTAAATGTCTCTTGACTCATGACAAATAATAAGATAAGATTGTAATTTATGTATATTGAAAACAGGAGACATGCTAATGAAACAATTCAAAAAAATTTATATTGAAATAACAAACGTATGTAATCTAGCTTGCAGTTTTTGTCCACAGACGAGACGAAAACCTAAATTTATGAATATAGAAACATTTCGTAAAATATTAGACCAAATAAAAAATCATACAAATTATATATATTTTCATGTAAAAGGCGAGCCTCTTCTTCACCCTGAAATAGATAAGTTTTTAGATATAAGTTATGAAAAAGGGTTTAAAGTTAATATATCCACAAATGGAACTTTGATTAATAAAGTAAAAGGCAAAATTATAATGAAACCAGCGCTAAGACAGATTAATTTTTCACTGCATAGCTTTGATGGAAATGAAAAGTTAAATAACAAAGGAGAGTATGTTAACAACATTCTGTCTTTTGCAAAAGAAGCCAGCACCAATTATGAAGTTACAATTTCTTTAAGACTTTGGAATTTAGAAAAGAACAATGCAGTTAATTTAGCGAAGAAGAAAAACAATGAACTTCTGGATATAATTGAACGCCAGTTTAATCTGAACTACAAAATACAGGAAAAAGTAGTCCACGGCAAAGGAATGAAAATTGCTGATAAAATATATTTAAATCAGGATCATGAATTTCAATGGCCCGATTTAAAAGAGAATGAAGACGATGGAATTGGCTTCTGCTATGGTCTTCGCAATCAGATAGCTATATTGGTAGACGGAACAGTGGTTCCATGCTGCCTAGATGGTGAAGGAATAATTAATCTGGGAAGCATTAACACTACACATTTTTCAGAATTAATTGAGAGCGAAAGAGTAAATAATATTGTCGATGGTTTTTCAAGAAGAGTAGCAGTAGAAGAACTTTGCAGAAAATGCGGATACAGGAAAAAATTCGGAGCTAATGCTTAATCTTTATTTTCTTTTTTAATAATTGCTCCATGTTTTATTATTGAAGAACCATACTTTTCACGTATAGAATGAATAGCATTTTCCAAATTTTCAATTTTATCTGATTCACTTTTTTCATTGCATAGTTTTGGTAATTCAAATAATGACATTTGTTCAGTACGGCCTTTTTTACCGTACTTTCGTGCTGTCATACCTATTTCATCAGAAAGCTCCAGCAAAACAACTCTTTCCATTGCTTCACCCGCTTTTTTTATTAACTAACACTAGTATATCTTTTTTTCCTTACACTATGAGTAAAAACATAGAAGGAGTTTAATGCTACTCATATTTTAAAATAATTATAAATACATACACTGCTTATTGCAATTAATGCACTTACTAATGTTCCGACTAAATATTTTTCTGCAAATTTTTGATTTTCTAACTGTTTATATCTTGCCAAACTCTTTGCTGCTAATACAAAACCAATTGCGCCAAATTGGCCCATAATTCCCAATATAAAAATAATTTCCCTTTCCAAAATTCCTATATATGATCCAACCTTTGGATTTTCTCTAAGTTTATCGTTTTTATTAATAATTGCTACTTTATATTTCATAACTTTTTTCTCATTCGTAATATCTATTATTATACTACTTCTATTCCAACGACTATTTAATTTTTATAACTACCTAACCGATTTGAACTTTTTCAATCTTAAAGCATTTGTTAATACTGATACTGAGCTGAAGCTCATGGCTGCTGCTGCAATAATAGGGTTTAAAAGCGGTCCGTTTCTTCTATTGGAGTTTCAATTTCTTTTCCGTCTCTTATAACTATAGCTGTTTTAGGTGCAAGCGCCATGAGCTTTTTAATAGCTTCTGAAGTTTTTCCCTTTGTAACAGATTTTAAATATTTACCAAGGGTAATAAGAGTTATAATTACTGCTGCTGATTCAAAATACAAATCATACGCATAATCTATATTTAATTTTTCTGTGGCATAATTTACACTGGCTTCTGTTACTCCTGAAAGTTTCTTGGATGCTCTTTCTACGGATTTTGCACATGCTACACACGTCATGCCTTCTATTTTAAGACTCTTATTCTATGATTTATCCCACCACTCCATGGGGGAGACTGAATAAGGAATAAAAAATACAAACTATTGTTGTATTTTTTATTTCTTATTCAATGATTCTTATTTGTTAATATCAAATATTTTAACTAATTGATCAGGGCTTTCTCCCATACCCATATTGTCTTCAGTTGCTTCTCTGAAAATCCATCCGCTTCCATCAAGTTTATTTACATCAAACCCTGCTTCTACAAGTGGTTGCGCTTTTAGAACAAATATCATATCTGCATCATTTATTCCTAACTTTTCAGTCCATTGAACTTCATTATCTCCAAGTATTAATCTGAAATGTTGTTGCTGTTCATGATATTTTATTATATTTGTATTTGACTTTAATAATCTGCGCATAGAATCTTCTGAACCATTTGATGTTTCTTTTTTATCACTTACGTTATATGGCTTTATTAAGCGATTAGGTAAATCAACTCCCAAATCGTCCTTACCGGCCGGTTCATATAACCATTCGTTTTTATCTAACTTATCAATATCTAAGCCTGCTTCAACTAATGGATCCGCAAGAAGTACCATGGCAAAGTCTGCTTTATTAGCTGACATATCTTTGCTCCATTCAAACTTTTCACCTGTTGGAAGCTGGAATCCCCAATGCTGCAATGCGCTGTGGAATCCTTTGTTTTCAGGATAAGCACTGACTATTTCATTAAATGAATTAAGTCCATTGTCTGAAACATCATTGCCTGCTATGGTTCTCTGGCATCCAGCTAATGTAAATACTGAAATAGATAAAGCAGCAATATAACTATATTTTTAGATTTTTTCATATAAACTCCTTTGATATTTCTTTTACATAAAGAAATTGTATATAATTTATGTGTAGATTTTATGGAGAAGATTAAAAAGTTTAAAATATTTTATTCTGCTCAATTATTTTCAATTGACAGATGTATAAATAATGTCCAAAAAAAATTATCATTAATTTGATAAAACGAACATTATATAATTGTAATCAATTAATATTATGTTCGTAATAATATGATTATATGATTACTCTGCTAAAACTACACCATTGTATTTATCAATATCGAATTCATTTTCGCTTTTAGCAACCAACAAAGAACTTGTTGCTGCTGCTGTAACATTCGTTGCTGTACGTGCCATGTCCACTATAGAACTAATCGGTGTCATTAAAACAATTATTTCTATAGGAAGACCTGCTGCAGCAAACACTGCTGTTGTAGTTATAGTTGATGTTCCTGGAACTCCAACTGTTCCTATACTTACTATGGTAGTAAGAACTATTAAAAATAAATATTGAGTAATTGAATAGTTTATACCAAGTGCATTTATTGAAAATACAGCCAGCAATGTAGGCCATATGCCTGCACATCCCGGCATACCCACATTAGCTCCAAGTGGAGCTACAAATGAAGCTATGCTTTCAGAAACACCAGAATTTTTCAATGATCTAACAGTTACAGGTATTGTTCCAACGCTGCTTTGTGATGTGAAAGCGACAACTTGTGCAGGCCATATATGTTTGAAAAATTTAAACGGATTTAATTTAGCAACTGCAGCTATTAATATGCCGCTGACAACAAATGTTTGTATAAAGCAAGCTATATAAGCTATAAGAAGCACTGATAAAAGAGGCAATAATTTTTCTGGGCCATTACTTGAAACAGCATTAGCAACTAGAGTCAAGACTGCATATGGTGTAAGTTCTATAATAAATGAAATAACTTTATATATTATTTTAGAGCCTGAATCTATAAAGTCTTTAAATGGTTTTGCTTCTTTTTCATTATCTGATGAAAGTGAAACCAGTGCAACTCCAATCATTACTGAAAATAAAATCAAAGGAACTATTGCGTTGTTTGATGCCTGAGCAACAATATTTTTAGGAAAAAGATCAATTATAACCTGTGTAAATCCAGGCACTTCTTTTGCCACGTAATCAGTTGGCAAACTTACATCGACTCCTTTTCCTACGTAAAGAAGCAAAGACATTATTACTGTAAGTGTTGATGCAATAAAAGTATTTCCTGTTAACCACGCAACACTTTTAATTCCGATTGTTTTAAGCCTTTGAATGTTATTAAGCGTAGATATGCTTGATATAACACTAAAGAACAATAACGGTATTACAAAAGCTGATATTAAACTCACGTATATTTTTCCAATTGGCAGTACATAATCTAATTTTCCTCTGAATAATATGCCCAGCAAAATTCCTAAACCAAGTGCAGTTATTGTTCTTATTCCAAAATCCATATCCCTTTTTGCCATAAAAGCAAGCAGTCCAATTAATAATAATGCAAATCCTAAAGCTAAGTATAAAGTAATATCTATATTTAAATTCATAATTTAGTCTCCTCTTAATGTTTGTGTTGTTAAAACTATTATTAGTTCAATTTAAATTATCTGCAACAACAACACATTTTGCGGGCTGCGCCAAAATTCCTGATACTGGATTTATTAATTGCAATTATTTCTGTCACACTATGCACCTCCATTTCATTTATTTTACATATATTACTTTTCATATATGTTTAGTTTGTTTTAATATTAAACTATATTATTTCTTTTGTCAACAATATTTTTCAAAAGTTTTTCATATAAAATTTATATAAAAAAACAAATGAAAATTAAGATTTAATCTTTGATTTTCATTTGCTTTTTTATATTTTATTTGATACAATTATTTTTTACATTTATTTTGTAATCCACTTCATTGATTTTTCCTTCTTCAAGACTTCTAAAGATAAAAAGTTTTCTTT
>JBASLQ010000329.1:0-9419 GCA_049656425.1 Sedimentibacter sp. | reverse complement strand
AACTCTGTTCAGTTCAAGAGCATGGGATGAAACTTCCATAAAACAATGAGATACATCTTTTTCTGCCATTTTAGCCAGATAATGCTGTAAATCTGCAGCTTCCGGTGTTGTATTGTCAATTTTTATTTTTTCTTCTTCAATCAATACACCCATTGTGCCTATTATTCCTGATTTTTCACCTAAATAATCATAAATTCCCTTTAACAAATATGTAGAGCTGGTCTTTCCATTAGTTCCTGTTACACCCGTTATGTTTATTTTTTCCGAAGGATGCCCATAAATAATATTTGCTGCAGGTGCCATTGATTCTCTCGGTGATTTCACAACAATAAAATTGCTTTTGTTTTTAACTTCATCAGGTATATATTCGCACATAACTGCAGATGCTCCATTTTTCAAAGCACTGTCAATGAATTTATGTCCGTCTGATGTATATCCTTTTATTGCAACAAAAATATAGCCTTGTTTTGCTTTACGGGAATCATTAATAATACCAGTAATTTCTTCATTGTCATTTCCTATGAAATTTTCAAAATCTATTTCTTTAAGCAAATTTTTTATTTCCATATAATTGCTCCCTTATTTAAATTGTATGTTATTATATGCAATTTTATCATATTTAAAATGCAAATACAAGTATGCCCTAACCTCGTTTTTCAGAGTGTTTTTTCTGAAAAATGATGGTAGGTCAACCGCAACGAGTTCCCAATTTGTGCGACGCAAGGAGCAAACAAATTGGTGAACGAGACTGCGTATGCCCTAACCTCGAGACTGCGTATGCCCTAACCTCAACGCAATGCGTTCCGTCATCTAGTTCAAAATTAATGTGACAACAGAATTTCTTACAACTTTTTCACCTGCTTTAGGGAATTGAGATTTAACAATTCTTTCCGCTTCAACTTCGATAGTTATGTTGCTTTCTAGCCCTGCATTAATTAATTTGTCAGTTGCCTCAGCAATTGTAAGTCCTAATAAATCCGGAACTGTTACAGTTTGTGCTTCCACTTTGCCAAGTTCCTCTTCTGTATATACCGGTTCAACATCGTAATATTTCATTATATTTTCCAACAAATCAGCTGCAACAGGACCAGCAACAATACTTCCGTAATATCCAATGTTTCGGTCCGGTTCATCAACCATTACAAGCACAACTGCTCTTGGATTATCCACCGGTGCAGTTCCGATAAATGATGATATGAACTTTCCATCCTCATATCTTCCATTTATTACTTTTTGAGCGGTGCCTGATTTTCCGCCAATTCTGTACCCTGCTCTGTATGCTTGTTTTGTTCCTGCTTCTGCAGATTCTCTCATTATTTGAAGCATCATTTGAGAAGTTTCATTAGAAATAACTTTTCTTCTTACAACCGTTTCAAAGTTCTTTATTATATTTCCTTCTTCATCAATAAGCTGCTTAACAATTCTTGGTTCCATTAAATTTCCGCCATTTGATATTGCAGATACCGCCCCAACAAGCTGTATTGGCGTAATAGCTATTCCTTGACCAAAAGCTTGAGTAACAACATCAACATCCTTCATATTAACAGGTTCCTTAATAAGTCCAAGAGCTTCTCCATTTAACATTACGCCTGATTGTTCTTCAAATCCAAATGATTTCAAATATTTATAAAATGCATCCTTTCCAATATCAAGTCCAATTTGAGCCAATGCATCATTACATGAATTTTGAATTGCTTCAGACAAAGTTTGTTGTCCGTGAGGTCTGTAATATCTCCAACACTTTATATTTTCACCCGGAATTTGTCTTACATATCCATCACAGAAATATGTTGAATTTAAAGTAGCTGCATTTTCTTCAAGGGCAACTGATGTAGTTATTAGTTTAAACGTTGAGCCTGGCTCATATATATCATTGACTGCCGGATTTCTCCACATGTCAAACCATGCTTTTTGCAACTCTTCATTTGGTAAATTTGCCCATTCAGCCTGAATTTTTTCGTCTATAGGTATTTTTGGATCATTAGGGTCATAATCAGGTTTTGATGCCATTGCAAGAATATCCCCATTGTTAGGGTCCATCACCACAATTGTAGCCCTTTTTGCATTGTAATCACTTAATACTTTTTCAGCACTGGACTCAGAATAATGCTGAATTACTTCATCTATTGTAAGCACAACTCCCAATCCGTCTTGGGACTCATAATATTCATTGTAGCCAAATGGAAGTTCTCTCCCATAAGCGTCAGTATTGACAACCGTCCTTCCAGGAACTCCTGTTAAATAATCATTGTAAGTTGCTTCTACTCCATAAAGACCGTTTTGATCAACATTTGTAAAACCAACTACATATGGAGCAAAATTTCCATAAGGATACACTCTTTTGTTATCTTCTATAACATTTATTCCACTTAAGCTTTTATCTCTTATTTGCTGTGCCTGTTCATCAGTAATCCATTTTTTAAGCACTACATATGAATAATCTGAAGTTATTTTATCATAGACCTCATCATAATTCATTTCTAATATTTCTGCTAAAATTTTAGCTGTTTCTTCCGGTGTATTTGTATTGACAGGTATATTTTCAACTGCACTCTTGCTTTCTGAAAACATTGATTTATTTATTTTTTTAAGAATTCCTGTTAAAAATCCTTCATTATTTTCATCAGACGTTTCTGCTTCCTCTTCAGCTGTTTTTACACCTTTTTTAACATCTGCCGGAAAGCATGTTACAGTGCTGGAATTAACACTTACTGCAAGTTTTTTACCCTTTGCATCATATATTGTTCCTCTTTTCGCACTTATAGAAATATCCCTTGACCAGTTTTCCATTGCTTGTTTCTTGTATTCTTCACCATCTATAATTTGTATAACTCCAAGTCTTACAACCAATGCAATTGTAACTAAAAAAAAGCAAAGCAAAAATACCAACATTCTTTTTTTATTTTGAAGGTTAGTACTGCTTTTAGAACGTTTTTTCATATGGCAACCCCCTTATCGAATGAAACTAACTACTTTGTCTAAAAATCCTATCAGTAAATTTTGATTATCCTCTGCTAGTACATCAGTTTCATCATCAGTAGTTATGTCTGAATTTCCATATGTAAAATCAACAAAAACGGTTTGTTTTCTTGATGGATAATTCATTCCTAAATAAGTTTTAGCCATTTCTTCAATGCTGTTGGTGTTTTTTATACTCTCCAAAGCGATGTTATATTTATCTGCATCATTATTAAAATCAGATATTTCTTCATTTAATGTATTAAGTTCCATTTGTTTATCTGTAATGACAGCATAATTATAAACTATTAATATTCCGAGTATAAATGTTATAGCAATCATAGCTGTATTTTTAAGGTTCTCTATAACATTATTATTTTTCTTATTTCTTTTTATTCGCTTTTTATTTGGAGAATATTCTACAGTTTCTTGTCCATAATCAAATTCAATAGCTTCTTTTCTCAAAGCTGACATAAAGATCTACACCCTTTCGCCTATTCTTAGTTTTGCACTGTGTGCTCTACGATTTTCTATTAATTCTTCTTCTGAAGGAATAATTGGTTTCCTTGTGATTATATTCAACTTGCGTCTGTGATTACAAATACATTGTGGAAATTCCGGCGGACAAATACAATCTTTGAATAAGTCTGTAAATGCATTTTTTATAATTCTGTCTTCAAGAGAATGGAATGTAATGACACATATTCTCCCGCCTTCATTCAGGCAATCAACAGCATCTTTTATTGTATTATCAAGTATTTCAAGTTCTCTATTAACTTCAATTCTTATTGCTTGAAATGTACGCTTAGCCGGATGAGAACCTTCCTGCCTTACTTGCTTTGGTATTGCTTTTTTTATGATGGTTACAAGTTGACCGGTAGTTTCAATAAATTCCTGTTCTCTTTCTTGTACAATGAATTTTGCTATTCTTGCAGCCCATTTTTCTTCTCCATACTCCCAAAGAATACGAGAAAGTTCATGTTCTTCATAACCATTTATAATATGTCTTGCAGTGGTTGTCTGATTTTTATCCATTCTCATATCAAGAGGCATATCATAATTATAACTAAATCCTCTTTCGGGTATATCTAGCTGAAAAGACGAAACCCCTAAATCAAATATAATACCGTCTATTTTATCAATATTTAAATCACGCAATACTTCTTTAATATTGCTGAAGTTATTTTTCACTGGTATAAAATTATTATAATCCTTTAATTTTTCAGTTGCTTTTTCAATGGCATAATCATCTTGATCAATACCGATTACTTTGCCGTTAATTGCTCTTTTAAGTATTTCATGAGTATGCCCTCCCCCTCCTAAGGTAGCATCAACATAAATTCCATCAGGCTTAATACACAACCCGTCAATTGATTCATCCAATAAAACTGATTTATGTCTGTAATCCATGTGACTCCTCCTTTATAATCCTATCCCCAAATCTGACATTTTTTCCGCAATGCTGTCAAAATCATATTCGTCATTGTTGGAGTAATCATTCCAACTATCTCTGTTCCAAATTTCGATTCTGTCTATAACCCCTATTATAGCAGCTTCCGTATTTAGTTCACTGAATTCGCGAAGAGATGTCGGTACTAATATTCTTCCCTGTTTATCAAAAGAACATTCACTAAATCCAGAAACAAAACGTCTTAAAAAAAATCTTTCTTGTTTGTTGAAGGTTGATAGATTTCGAAGTTTACCAACAAATTCTGTCCATGTTTCAATAGGATAAACAAATAAACATTTATCCAATCCTTTTCCAATATAGAATGTTTCCCCTAGCTCATTTCTAAATTTTGAAGGAATTATTACTCTTCCTTTTTCATCAAATGAATGTATGTACTCACCAGTAAACATTTTCTACCACCTACTGGGCATATTATACCACAACGTGGGTATTAAGCGCCACTATTATTTTAAATTTTCTAAAAAAATTTATTTTATCCGCAGCAATTTGGAGAAATTTCTGTATTGTCAACCTCCACACCAAAAAACACAAAACTCAAGTACCAAGTACTTGAGTTTTGTGTTTTTAATTTATTATCATTTCGAATCTTAATTATTTGCTGTTTTTCTTTTTTAAATAAACAAGCAAGCCTACGCCTATTAGTATTGAGCCAAGGCTTATGAGCTGTGCTACTCTCATTCCCAAGAACATTAAACTGTCTGTTCTCATTCCTTCAACTATGAATCTTCCTGCGGAATATAATATCAGGTAAAAGCCCAACACTTGGCCTTCTGTAGTTTTTTTGTTTTTTCTGAACCAAATTAAAAACATAAATATAGAAAAGTCTATAATTGATTCATACAAAAATGTTGGGTGCACTTTTTGACCATTTACCATAATTCCCCACGGCAAATTTGTAGGTCCACCAAAAGCTTCCTGGTTCACGAAATTTCCCCATCTTCCTATTGCCTGACCAAGTGCAACACTTGGCATCACTATGTCAAGAAGTTGAAGTACATTAATTTTTCTTTTCCTGCAAAACAAAATACCTACAATAACTCCTGCTATGAGGGCACCATGAATTGCCAGTCCGCCATTTCTGATATTAATAATCTCATTTAGATTTTTACTGTAATAATCCCATGAAAATATAACATAATATGCCCTTGCTCCCACTATGGCAGAAGGTATTGCATACAATAAAAAATCCAATAAATTATCTTCTTTGAAGCCTATTCTTTTGCATTCCTTTAAAGCAAACAAAACTCCCAGAAGCACTCCAAGAGATATTAATACTCCATACCACATTATTTCAATTCCAAATATTCTAAATGCCACTGGATCCATATTTCCTCCTAAATTTAATACTTAATCATTATTATACTTTATTTTTCTAAAATTAACATTAATCATTATATAATTATATTATGATTTCGTCAAATAAAAGATGAGATTCTTAATTAGAAGAATCTCATCTTTATTTTTTAATTAATTATTTATCTTAATGTTGCGCTGAATTTGCTTTCAAGAACCTGAAGAATTTTATTATGGATATTTTCAACTTCTTTTTCTTTTAATGTGCGTTCCTTGTTTCTGTAAGTAACAGAAAAAGCAGTGCTCTTGTATCCTTCTTCAATATGCTCACCTTTATAAACGTCAAACAATTTAACACTTTCAATAAGATGAGGATTTACATCCTTAATTGCTTGCTCCATATCTCCGGCAAGAACTTCATCCTTAACTTTAACGGCAATATCTCTCACCATTGACGGATATTTTGGAAGTGCTTCGTATTTCCAATTAGTATTTTTATTTTCAAGAATTTTTTTCACATCTATTTCAGCTATATAAACTTTTTGGTCAAGTCCATAGTTATCAGTTACCAAATGGCTTGCTTCTCCATAAATTCCAATACATTCATCATTAACATACATTGCAGCTGTTCTTCCGGGATGGAATGTTGTATTATCTTTTGCAGGCTTAAGTTGAGCATTTATGCCAAATCTTGATAAAATACCTTCAACAATACCTTTCAAGTCAAAGAAATCATACTTGCCATACATACCTATACAAAGTTTTAATTTTTCATAAGGCTCTTCAGTAACAGGCTGACCTTTTGGTATAAACACACTTCCTACTTCATATAATTTAGCATCATCAACACCTCTGTTAGAATTTCTACCTATTACTTCCATCATATTTGGTATAAGAGTAGTTCTCATTGAGCTGAAATCTTCTCCCAATGGATTTAAAATTTTAACATAATTGCGAAGGCAGCTGTCTTCTGGAGCACATATATTGTCATATGTCTTAGGGCTTATAAATGAATATGTTGTAATTTCATAAAGTCCCATACCACATGCAATTGTCTTTATTTGATCTTCAAGCATACGTTTTTCAGTTTTTCTTCCTACCCTTGTCATACCTGTAAGAGGTTGTGAAACAATGTTTTCAAAACCGTAAAGTCTTCCAACTTCTTCAATAATATCAGCTTCCTGTTCAATATCAGTTCTGAAATATGGTATTTTACATCTTATTTTTTCGCCGTCATATGTACTTTCAATTTCCAGTGTATTTAATGAAACAAGCATGTCTTCAACCGGAATATCAACTCCAAGAAGATAAGCTGAGCGGTATGGTCTTAAAGTTACAATTGGAGGAACATATTCATTTTTACCAGCTTCTAAATATCCGCCTACAACTGTTCCGGCACCAATCATCTCTATTAATTGACACGCTCTTTTACTGGCTAATTCAACCATCATATAACCCATTGGTTTTTCATTTCTTGCAGAAGCTTCTGAACGCATTCCAAGCTTCTTAGATGTTTCTCTAATAGATTTCGGATTGAAGTTTGCACTTTCTAGGACCATTATTTTTGTGTCATCATTAATTTCAGAATAATATCCACCCATTACACCGGCAATGCAGGCAGGCTTTTCTTCATCTGCAATAACAAGCATGTTTTCATTTAATGTTCTTTCATTTTGATCTATAGTTACAATTATTTCATCATTTTTTGCTTTTCTAACTACAAGTTTTTTCCCTTTTAATGCTTCTAAATTGTAAGCATGAAGAGGCTGACCAAGTTCAAGCATTACAAAATTTGTAACATCAACTATGTTATTGATAGGTCTCATTCCGGCATCCATCAATGTTCTTTGCATCCAAAGAGGAGATGGTCCTATTTTTATATCTTTTATTACTCTTGCATAAAAACGTCCGCATAAATCTTCATCTTCAATTTCTACTGCATTCATGTAATCTTTAATATCATCTTGTTCGTTTTTAATTTCAATTTCGGGAAATTTAAATTTTGTTCCTAAAGTTGCTGCAGTTTCTCTAGCCATACCCACAATATTCAGGCAATCCGGCCTGTTGAATGTTACTTCAACTTCCAAAGCGCTTCCGTTTAACTCCAAAACATCTTTAATATCTTTTCCAAGCTCTGTATCTTTAGGAAGAATTATTATTCCGTCCCTTGATTCTTTAGGAATAACTTTGTCTTCAAAGCCAAGCTCTTCATAGGAAACCATCATTCCACAAGAAGGAAGTCCCCTAAAATTAGTTTTCTTTATTTTAACACCGTTTGGAAGCTCAGCTTCTTCAAGAGCTACAGGCACAACGTCGCCTTCTTTTACATTTTTAGCTCCTGTAATTATTTGAACAGGATCTGCTTCATTAATGTCTATTTGTGTAACAACTAATTTATCTGCATTTGGATGTTGCTTAATTTCAAGAATTTTACCTGTAACTACATTTATCACTTCTTTGTTGTAATCAATTATAGAGTCAATATGAGACCCTGTAAGTGTCAATTTATCTGCCAATGTTTTGTCATCTGTATTTATATCAACATATTGGCTCATCCATTTAATAGGTACTAACATTTTAACCTCCTAGAATTGTTTTAAGAATCTAACATCATTTTCAAATAATAACCTTATATTTGGAATGCCATACTTAACCATGGCAACTCTGTCTATTCCCATTCCAAATGCATAGCCTGAATAAACTTCAGGATCTATTCCGCAGTTCCTGAGAACATTTGGATGTGTCATTCCGCAGCCTAACAGTTCCATGCTCCATCCTGTTCCATGACATGACGGGCAGCCTTTGCCCATGCATATCGGACAAGAAACATCAACCTCTGCGCTTGGTTCTGTAAATGGAAAATTATGTGGTCTGAAACGTGTTTTCATTTCGCTTCCAAACAATTCCTTTACAAATTGATCTATTGAATCTTTTAAGTTAGCCATGGTAACACCCTTGTCTACAACAAGACATTCCATTTGATGGAACATTGGGGAATGTGTATCATCCACGTCGTCAAAACGGAATGTTCTTCCTGTTGAAACCATTCTTATAGGAAGTTTCCCTTCTTTCATTACTCTAATTTCCACAGGTGATGTATGAGTTCTAAGTATTAAGTCATCTGCAATATAAAATGTATCTGATCTGTCTCTTGAAGGATGGTCATATGGTGCATTCAAATCATCAAAATTGTTTGCTACAGTTTCTATTTCAGGACCACTGATTACATCATATCCCATGCGCATAAATACGCTCTCTAATTCTTCTTTTACCTGTATTAAAGGATGCCTTCTTCCGATTTCAGGAACTCTTCCCGGCATTGTTATATCTAAAGTTTCTGATTTAACCTTTTTTGTAGATTCATGATGTGTTGCTTTTTCCTTGATTTCCTTAATTTCATCTTCTATAATTGCTCTTACGTCATTAGCCAGTTTTCCCATTTCAGGTCTTTCTTCTTCAGACAAAGTACCCATTGACCTTAATATTAAAGTCAATTCTCCTTTTTTGCCTAAATATTGAACTCTGACTCTTTCAATATCTGCATTATCATTGCATTCTTTTAATTGATTTAATGCTTCTGTTTTTAACTTCAAAAGTTGCTCTTTCATGAATTCTCCTTTCATTTTTTGCGTATTATATTATATATTTGGAACCCATTGTTCATTAGCATGCGCCGGGCATAACGCAGTCTCGTTCA
>JBASLQ010000328.1:0-2471 GCA_049656425.1 Sedimentibacter sp. | reverse complement strand
ATAAGTTTTGATAACTGCATAACTGATTCCATTAGCTATGCAACATGCAGAACTTGTTTGGATTTAAAAGCTTCAGCGATTATATCAGCAACTTCATCAGGATATACAGCTGCAGCAGTATCCAGATACAGACCAATTGCACCTATTATAGCTGCAACAGAAAGCGAATATGTAATGCGTAAAATGTCGCTTTATTGGGGCGTATATCCAATTAAAATTAAGAAACTTCAATCGACTGATGAAATTATAGAAAAATCAGTAAATAAAGCTTTAGAACTTGGATATATAGAAAATGGCGATATTACCATAGTGACAGCAGGTGTTCCTGTAGGTGTATCCGGAAGCACAAATTTATTGAAAGTTCATATAGTCAGCGAACTTCTTTACAAAAGAGTGGGAGTTGGCAAGGAAACTGTTGTGGCAAGGGCAAGAGTTGCTAAAAACGCAATAGAACTGAGAGATAAGTTTGAAGAAGGAGATATTATCGTAATGACAGCAACTGACAAGGATGTTATTGAATATATGGGAAAAGCTTCAGCAATAATTGTTGAAGAAGGCGGCTTAACATCACATGCATTTATTGCGGGAATGAACTTAGGCAAGGAAGTAATAGTTGGTGCTGAAGACTGCATGAAGAAAATAAAGGACGGCGAAATTATAACTGTCAATGGAAAACAAGGTGTTGTATACAGAGGCCAGGCCAAAATTATGTAACGGAAGGAGAGAACATTATAGAAAAGTACAAAAGCATAGTGAAAATGTCATTGCCCATATTGGGCATATTGTTGCTGATTTTATTATCAGTGTTCAGCCCTCATACATTCGTCTGGGTTGCAGAATCATTTAAACCTGTTATTTATGCTCTGGTAATAGCTTATTTGCTAGATTCTGTGGTGACATTTTTCGTAAAAAAACTTAAAGTGAGAAGAGCACAAGGAATTCTGTTAGCATGTATAATTTTAATTGGCTTGATAGGAACACTAATATATAAAGTAGTTCCTCAGATAGTTGAAAATATCAATAACATAATGACTTTCATCATGGACGGGAATGTTGATATTGTTCAAATAGTAGCTGATATTAAAAGCAAAATAGACAATCAATATGTTACATATATTACCGACTATATTTTGCAGGCAAGTGAATCTATAAAAAGTGTGATTAATGATATACTTATAGAAATATCCAATATTTTAATGAAACTGGCAACAAACATTGGCTCAAGTACTTTTACAGTAGTAACAAGTTTTATTATCAACATATACATGTTGTCTGAAAAAGAAGATATTCTTGCAAGAGGAAGAAGATTCATATATGCATATTTTGATGAAAATACAGCAAAAAAATTTCTGTATATATTTAGTAAGGGAAACTCTATTTTTAAAAGCTTTCTAAACGGCAAACTGTTAGATTCCACAATCGTAGGCATAATTTGTGCCATAGTATTTTATATATTTAAAGTGCCGTATGCACTGTTAATGGGAGCTGTTATAGGCGTATTTAACATTATTCCATACTTTGGACCAATTATTGGATCTGTACCCGTTATAGTTGTATCATTTTTTGTAGATCCACCAAAGGCTTTGACAGCTTTAGTAATAATTTTAGTAATACAACAGCTTGATGCAAATATTCTTGATCCAAGAATAGTAGGTGGCAATGTTGGTGTCAGCCCATTTTGGATTATTACTTCAGTTACGGTCGGAGGGAATTTGTTTGGGGTACCGGGTATGATTCTTGGAGTTCCATTTGTAGTTCTCATAAAAACAATTGTTGAAGAATCCATAGAAATGCGCTTAATAGAAAAAGGAATAAGTGACATAGAAAAAGAAAATATGCGAAAGATACCTTAGGGAACGACCGTGTCGTTCTTAATGAAATCTGTCCAATATACAAACAAAACCTGCCGAATAAGCAGGTTTTGTTGTTTAGTTGATTGATTGATTAATCTTCTGACGATGTTGATCTTGGCCGGCATCCATTGCCGCCTCCAGTTCCGCCCACAGAGTTTTCATCAATTTGTCTTGGGAACAATCTTGGGAATGTCGGGCAAATTGATGCTTGTTCCGGTGCTAATTGAACAAAGCCTGTAGAAAGTACGCAAAGCTGTACCGGAACTACTATTTTCTTTTCACATGATATACAAAGTGAAATAATAAGATTGATTGATAACTCTCCTGTTCTTGGGTCTAATGTAAAATCTCTTTGAATACTGTTTGTTGAAAGTCTTACTACGCATGATAAGTTGCAGAATTCAGTAAACCTTGGCAAAAATGCTGTGTCAATTACTGAAGGAACACAAATTTCAAAGAAATTAGTCAATATTAGCGGATTATTTCTTGGTGCTACTTCAATAACAGCTGTTAATGTAATTATGCTTTCATTGTCTGAGTTGCAAGGAGAAACTACTAAGTCAATTTCAACTTCTACACAACCTGTTACTTCAATATTTTGTGTACCGAATATTGGGG
>JBASLQ010000327.1:0-4985 GCA_049656425.1 Sedimentibacter sp. | reverse complement strand
AGTATACCTTGCAGCAATGCAAAGCAAGCTTCAGATGAACTAATAAAAGAAAATCTGTTTGTTGTAGCTTTGAAAAAAGGATTACGCTTTGCAGTATGTGCAGTTTCTGAAGAAAAATGTTCAGTTTCTCCAGCTAAAATAAAAAGTGTGTTAGACCGCATAAAATAATATACTGATTATATAAAAACCCTATGAGACTATCCATCTGCATAGGGTTTTACCTGTAATCAGCTATATTTCTTTTTCTAAATCTTTTAATAATTCATTTAGTTTTTTTATCCCATAAACAATTGCGTCAAAATCTTCTTTTGTTTTATTGTCTAAAATAGGTTTAAATTTTTTATTTATTTCATCACAAATTTCAACATTGTTTCTCTCACTTAGTCACCACCTTGATAAGAGCAGAAACATTAATATGTCTCCGCTGATTATGTTAATTCTTAAATGTTATTTATTTTAATATTTCCATAAATTCTTCACCGGTAATAGTTTCTTTTTCTATTAAATAATTAGCCAACTCATGGAGCTTATCAATATTCTCACTTAATATGGCTGCAGCTTTTCGATGGGCTGTTTTAATTATGTTAAGAACTTCTTCATCAATTTTGCCTGATGTATCAGAAGAACAAGATAAAGATGCATCTGAACTTAAATATGGATTAGAAACTGTCTCCAATGCCATCATATCAAAATCCTTGCTCATTCCATAGCGGGTGACCATTGCTCTTGCAAGCTTTGTAGCTTGTTCAATGTCATTTGATGCACCAGTGGTAAATGTATTGAAAATTAATTCTTCAGCAGCGCGGCCTCCGGTAAAAGTGACAATTTTATTGAATGCTTCTTCCTTTGTTACCAATACTCTTTCTTCTTCTTCAACTTGCATTGTATAACCAAGGGCACCTGAAGTTCTTGGAATTATTGTAATTTTATGAACCGGAGCAGATTCAGTCTGTTTTGCAGCTACTAAAGCATGACCTATTTCATGATATGCAACAATTTTCTTTTCCTTTGGAGATATTACTGCATTTTTTCTCTGGTAACCTGCTATTACAACTTCTACAGATTCTTCTAAATCTGCCTGTGAAGTTTTAGTTCTGCCGTTTTTTACTGCTCTTAATGCTCCTTCATTAATAATATTTGCTAAGTCAGCACCACTTGCTCCAGCAGTTGCTCTTGCGATAGCATTAAAATCTATATTATCTTCCATTTTTACATTTTTTGAATGAACTTTTAAAATTGCTTCACGTCCTGCTAAATCCGGAAGTTCAACCGGTATACGCCTGTCAAAACGGCCTGGTCTTAAAAGTGCTTTATCCAATGTTTCTGGTCTGTTAGTTGCTGCAAGAATTACAACTCCTTTTTTAGAATCAAATCCATCCATTTCCGTTAACAGCTGATTTAATGTTTGTTCTCTTTCATCATTACCGCCAATACCGCCATTATCTCTTTTCTTGCCTATTGTATCAATTTCATCTATAAAAACAATACATGGCGCTTTTTCTTGAGCTTGCTTAAATAAATCCCTCACTTTTGCAGCTCCCATACCAACAAACATTTCAACAAACTCAGAGCCGGAAATTGAAAAAAAAGGTACTTTTGCTTCTCCTGCTACTGCTTTAGCCAACAATGTTTTTCCTGTACCGGGAGGGCCGACAAGCAAGGCTCCTTTTGGCATTGATGCTCCTATTTCTTCATACTTATTGGGATTATGCAGAAAATCAACTATTTCTGTTAAAGCTTCCTTCGCTTCATCTTGACCGGCGACATCTTCAAAAGTTTTACCCGTCTGAGCTTCCACATATATTTTTGCATTACTTTTTCCAAACTGCATTACACCAGAACCCATCTTTTTTTGCAATTGTTTGGACAGCAGTTGTCCTAAACCTATAAATATGAATAATGGAAATATCCATGATATTATTGCATTTAATAATGTAGAATTTTCCTTAGGTATTATAGTTCCAAATTCAATTTTTGCTTGAGCAGCAAGTAATCTGTCAACTAAATTTGGATCATCCATTTTTCCTGTTATATAGACATTTCCCTCATTTGATTTTGATAAAAATACAATTTGATTTTCATCAATTTCTACTTTTGATACGTCACCTAATTCAACCATTGCTAAAAAAGTTCCATAATCAACTTCATTTACCTTGGATTGAATTTGATTAACATATGGTATAACAAGTGAATTCAGTATAACCAGTACAAACAATACTATCATATAATAATAAACAAATGGTTTCTTATTATCTTTTTGTTCTTTCATTAAGTCCTCCAAATTTGTATATATTTATGCTCTAAATTATCTATAGTGTATATATAATTTAATACAAGTATACCCCCTATTTATTAAATGAAACTTAAATCATAATATATCTTATAGTAGTTGACTTACAATTGATATTTTATTATAATTAGTTGACAAGTCAACCAAGGAGGAAATATGATAAAAAACGTAGGGCGATTAATATCCATACTTCATCGGCAATCACAAATTTATATTAATTGTGCCTTAAAGGAATTTAACATTACTTCAGCAGAATATGCATTTCTTCTTCATTTATACAGGCAGGACGGAGCAACTCAGGATGAATTGACATCTTATTTGTACATTGACAAATCAGCAGCTGCTCGTGCTGTAAAGTCTCTTGAGCAAAAGGGATTTGTAACAAGAAGTAAAGACGATGAAGACAAAAGATTTAACAGAGTTTATTTAACGCCTAAAGCAACAAGCATAAAAGATGAGGTAAGACAAAGAGTATGGCACTGGAGTGACATTATAACAGAAGATATGGATGAAAAAGATAAAGACACTGTTTATGAAGCTTTAGAAAATATGGTAGCTAAAATTGAATGCAAAAATTTAAAAAAGGAAATGGAAAAATAATATGGAATATGTAAATCCATTAGGGGAAGAAAAAGTATCAAAACTATTACTTAAGTTTTCAGTTCCTGCTATTGTGGGAATGATGGTCAATGCGTTATATAATGTTGTGGACAGAATTTATATCGGAAACAGCGTTGATTTAGGTTCAAACGGAATAGCAGGAATAACCATTGGTTTTCCTTTAACGATTATATTCATGTCCCTGGGAGTGTTATTTGGAATAGGCGGAGCAACTTTATTTTCAATGAAGCTGGGCGAAAAGAAAGATGAAGAAGCAGAAAATGCACTTGGAAATTCTCTTATATCGTTAATTGCAGTTGGAACATTGGTCATGATTTTAAGTCAAATTTATTTAGAACCATTATTAAAGTTCTTTGGTGCAAGTGAAACAGTTTTACCTTATTCAATGAAATATATGAGAATCATTTTATACGGAGCTGTTTTTCAAATAATTGGAATGGGAATGAATAATTTCATCCGTGCTGACGGCAACCCTAAAATTGCTATGATGACAATGTTCTTTGGGGCAGGAACAAATATTGTATTAGATCCAATATTTATATACGTATTTAAAATGGGTATGTCCGGAGCTGCCCTTGCAACTATTATTTCTCAGTTTTTATCAGCAGCTTGGGTAATCTTATACTTTGTGGGCAAAAAAAGCAGACATAAATTGAAAGTAAAGTATATGAAATTAAAAAGTTCAGTGATTTTAAAAATAGTTTCTTTAGGTCTGCCCGGATGCTTAATGCAGCTTGCCAACAGCGTTTTAAATGCTGCTTTAAATAAAAGTTTGATTGTATACGGTGGAGACATCGCCATATCAGGCATGGGCATAATCAACAGCATACAAACCATTTTAATAATGCCTATAATAGGTTTAAATCAGGGAGTTCAGCCTATAATAAGTTTTAACTACGGAGCTAAAAAATATGACAGAGTTAAAACTGCAGCAAATTTGGCCATAAGGGCAGCTACAATAATTGTTGTTATTGGTTTCTTCATAATAAGATTGTTCCCTAAACAAATGATTTCCATGTTCAACAGAGAACCTGCATTGATAGATTTTGGAAGCTATGCTTTAAAAGCATGGTTCTTATGCATGCCTGTAATTGGTTTCCAGGTAATTGCTTCTAATTTCTTTCAAGCAATCGGAAAATATAAATCAGCAATGTTTTTAACTCTTACCAGACAAGTTATTTTATTAATACCTGCCATATTAATTTTTCCAAGATATTTTGGAATCAACGGTTTATTGCACGCAGCACCCTTTGCAGATTTTTTCTCTGCATTATTAACAGGAATTTGGTTTACAAAAGCAATAAAAGCATTAGATAAAGAATCATCAATGAAAACTGAAATATTAGAATAATAAAAAGTAAAATACCCTAAGGAACATTATTAATGATCCTTAGGGTATTTTATTACTCTTATTCTTTAAAACTGTATACTACTTCCGATGTACTTTTTTTATTGTTGTTCATTTCATTTAATGCTTGAATTTTATATGGCAGACTGTATAAGTGAATGAATCCTGTTGCATCCTTTTGGTCATACAAATCTCCTGTACTGAATGAAGAGATTGATTCGTTATACAATGCATTTTCTGATGCCATTCCAGCAAACTTAATAGTTCCTTTATATAATTTCAGCTTAACTGTTCCAGTAACTTTTTCTTGAGTTGAATCTATGAATGCATCAAAAGCATCCTTAAGTCCACTAAACCACATTGCATTGTATACCAATTCTGCATATTTTTGACCGATGTTTTCTTTAAAATGGGCAGTTTCTTTTTCTAAAACAAAGCTTTCAAGATATTTGTGAGCTTCCAGCAAAACAGTTCCGCCAGGTGTTTCATATACTCCTCTTGATTTCATACCAACAAGTCTGTTTTCAAGAAGGTCAATAACACCAATTCCGTGAGTACCGCCTATTTTATTTAATGCTTTAAGCATATCTTCGCCGTTTAACTTCTCACCATTTAATTTAACCGGTATTCCTTTTTCAAATTCAATTTCAACATATTCAGCTGTATCAGGTGCTTTTTCAACTGTATTAGTCATCATTAAAAGTTCATCAAAGTCCGGTTCATTTG
>JBASLQ010000326.1:0-4280 GCA_049656425.1 Sedimentibacter sp. | reverse complement strand
ACGGCCCGGGCATAAGAACCACAGTGTTTTTCAAAGGTTGTCCCCTGAAATGCATGTGGTGTCACAATCCCGAAAGCCAGAATTTAAAAAAAGAAATCCTTTATGACATGGATAAATGCACTTTGTGTGGGAAATGTGCAAGCATATGCCCTGAACATGCTGTAAAAATTGAAAACAGCAAATTAAAAACAGACATGAATCTTTGCAATTTTTGCGGCAAGTGTGTAATATACTGCTTAAAAGGGGCCAGAGAAATTGCAGGCAGACAGTACTCCGTTGATGAAGTGATGAAGGAAGTAATGAAGGACAAGGTGTTTTATAAGCAGTCAAATGGAGGGGTAACTGTTTCAGGAGGAGAGCCTTTAATTCACATGGATTTTTTGGAAGAACTCTTAATGAGACTAAAAGCAGAAAATATCAACACAGCAGTTGATACCTGCGGGGAAGTTCCTTTTGATGCTCTTTTTAGAGCATCAAAATATATGGGTTTATTTCTATATGATTTAAAGATTATGGATGACGAAATGCATAAAAAATATACAAGTTCCTCAAATAAAATTATCATTGAAAACTTAATAAAGCTGTCGAAAATACACAGCAACATCAGCATAAGGATGCCGATAATAGAAGGAATAAACGCTGATGAAAATCATATAAAAGAAGTGCTGAAGCTTATTGAAAACTTGAATATAAGTAAAGTATATCTGCTTCCTTATCACAATATAGCAGCACACAAATACAAAAAGCTTGGTCTTGAATATGACGGCGAGAAAATGTCAAAACCATCTGACGAAAAATTAAACATATTCAAGGGAATGTTTGAAGAAAAAGGATTTGCTGCAAGAATAGGAGGGTAAAAAATGAGAGGCTATACAGAAAGAACTAAAAAATTAAGACAATTAAGCGTTGAAACACAGCCAAGAGTAAGTTTGGAAAGAGCAATTATAGAAACTGAATTTTATGAAAAATATTATGGAAGTGTAGAAACTCCGGTTCTCAGAGCATTGAATTTCAAAAACCTGATGGAAAAAAGAAAGCTGTACATAGGCGAAGACGAGCTCATTGTGGGGGAAAAAAGCGAAGGACCGCAAGTTGTTCCTACATTTCCTGAACTTTGCTGCCATACAGCAGAAGACATGAATGTAATGAATGGCAGAAAATATATCAGCTTCAAAGTGAATGAAGAACAGAAGCAAATTCAGACTGACAAAATAATACCTTATTGGGAAAATCGATCAACTAGGCATAAAATACTTGAAGCTATGACTCCGGAGTGGAAGGATTGCTATGCAGCGGGAATGTTCACTGAATTTATGGAACAAAGAGCTCCGGGACATACAGTTGCAGACGGGAAAATTTATCAAAAAGGGTTTTTAGACTTTAAAAGGGAAATAGAAGAAGAAATTGAAAAACTTGATTTTTTAAATGATGCAAAAGCATATGACAAAAAATCACAGTTAGTAGGGATGTCTTTATCTTGTGATGCAATAATCATATATGGAAAAAGATATGCATCATATGCCAGAGAACTTGCTTTGCAGGAAACAAATCCCATAAGAAAAGAAGAACTTCTGTGGATTGCAGGAAACTGCGATGTAGTACCTGCTCATAAACCGGAGACTTTTGCTCAGGCACTGCAGATGTATTGGTTTGTGCACATTGGAATAACAACAGAATTAAACACATGGGATGCATTTTCACCGGGGAAATTAGATCAATACATATATCCTTTCTACAAAAAAGAAAAAGAAGAAGGAACTATGAATTATGATAAAGCAAGAGAGATTATTGAATGCTTTTGGATTAAGTTCAACAATCAGCCGGCACCGCCAAAAGTCGGCATAACATTAAAAGAAAGTGCAACATACACTGATTTTGCCAATATAAACACAGGTGGCATAAATCCCTGCACCGGAGAAAACGGAGCAAATGAAATATCATATATGATTCTTGACACAATGGACGAATTGAAACTTCTGCAGCCAAGCTCAAATGTGCAGATAAGTACTAAAACTCCTGATGAGTTTATTAAAAGAGCAGTTGAAGTATCAAGAAAAGGCTGGGGACAGCCGGCATTTTACAATACTGAGGAATTGATTCAAGAACTGTTAAATGCAGGCAAATCCTTAGAAGATGCACTATTCGGTGGATCGAGCGGATGCGTTGAAACAGGATGCCACGGCAGAGAAGCATATGTTTTGACGGGGTATTTAAACGTTCCTAAAATATTTGAACTAACCTTGAACAACGGTTATGACAAGTACACTGACAAACAAATAAGCATTAAAACAGGTAACCCTGAAGATTTCAAATCGTATGAAGAATTAAAGCAGGCATTTAAAAAACAGCTTGAACATATAATAAATATAAAAATCAGAGGAAACAATTGTATAGAAAAAATATTCGCCAAGCAAATGCCTTCAACATTCATGTCAGTTATTACAACCGGATGCAAAGAAAGCGGAAAGGATTACAACGCTGGCGGAGCAAAGTATAACACAAGATACATTCAGATAGTTGGAATAGGAACAATCACAGACTGTTTGTCATCCATAAAATACAATGTGTTTGAACAAAAAAGATTTACAATGAAGGAATTATTATCAGCAATAGATTCAAATTTTGCCGGATATGACATGATTAAGAACTTATGTTTAAACCATACACCAAAGTTTGGAAATGATGATGAATATGCTGATGATATTATGCTTGATGTATTTACGAATGTGAGAGATTTAATAAAAGGAAGAAAGGCAGTTTGCGGTGGAACATATCAAATTGACATGCTTCCCACAACATGCCATGTATATTTTGGATCAGTCATGACTGCATCTGCAAACGGGAGAGCAGCACAAAAACCAGTATCTGACGGCATATCCCCGGAAAAGGGAGCTGATGTGAACGGTCCTACGGCTGTTATAAAGTCCTGCGCTAAAATGGACCATACGTCTACCGGAGGAACGCTGTTAAACCAGAAGTTTACACCTTCCTCCATTGCAGGAGAAGAAGGGCTTGAAAATGTATGCTCGCTTATAAAATCATATTTTGAAATGATGGGACATCACATTCAGTTTAATGTTATCGACAGAGCAGTTCTTCTCGATGCGCAGAAGCATCCCGATGAATACAAAGACTTGATAGTAAGAGTTGCAGGATATTCGGATCATTTCAATAACCTTGAAAAAGCGCTTCAAGACGAAATTATTGATAGAACTGAACAATCATTTAAATAACAATAGATTAAGTGGTAGGAGTGCAATGAATGAGCAATAGAAAAATAATTGCTGCTCTAGCGCTGAATCAACTGCTCAATCAATTGCTCATCAAAAATATTTTCTAAAAATATTTTTGAAAAAACTGTTGCTTTTTTCAAACTAATATAATAAGTAAAAATTATACCCAACTAAATTAGTAGGAAATGCAGAAAACAAGGGATATTTAAAAAGGAACAGCATCATTGTTGAACCAACCAGCGGAAATACAGGCATTGGTTTGGCGCTGATTGGTAGAATTAAAGGGTATAAAGTAATAATCACTATGCCGGAAACTATGAGCGTTGAAAGACGCAATATTATAGCTGCAAATGGAGCAACACTTATTTTGACTGAAGGTTAAAAAGGAATGGCTGGAGCAATTGCAAGAGCTAATGAAATGTTAAAAGAAGACAAAAGAGAAAAGCTGTATCAGCTGTTTGTCTTTTATTTCCATTACTTTGACTATTTCTGTTCCGCCGTTGTTTGTTCTTGTTTGTATGCGCTGTTGGACACATAATCCACAAACACTGTATAGTATGCAAATTCGTTCCCTTCTCCTTCATATACATACTTGGTATTTTCAGTGAAAGGATAATAATCTTCAATTGACGGAGTTTCTTCTATATCATTTCCAGGCCAGGTTATATTTTTATTTTCACATGCTGCAAAAAGCATTGAGGATATTAAAATTATTGTCAGCAGATTATTCATCATGTACCTCCTGTATTTTTAAATAAAATCCAATAATATTATACCCATATTTGCTGTTATTAACGATATTTGTGCATATAAATTGAAATTATTATAAGAGGAATTATTATAAGAATATGAAATTTTTATTGACAAATCTGTTTAACTGGTATATCATCTTTTTAATATATTTGCTAAGAAGAGAACAAGTAAATTTGCATGGTCTTCAGAGAGAAAGCTTATGGTGGAAGGCTTTTGGCCCGCTGTGTATTGAACCCATCTCTGAGCATTTGGGGGTAGCAACCCAAACGGCAAAAACCGTTATTTTAATGAGAT
>JBASLQ010000325.1:0-4015 GCA_049656425.1 Sedimentibacter sp. | reverse complement strand
GATTGTTATGGGACAGCGAGGATATTCAAAGGTAAAGCGTTTCTTTGTAGGATCCGTAACTTACAGAGTTGTATCCGATGCCTCATGCCCAGTGCTGATTGTGCATGATCAATGATAAATGGAATTTAATTTATATGATAAAAATCTAGAGTATTCTTGATAAATGCTCTTTTAGAAAAGGTGGTTGTTATGAAAAGAATTTTAGTACCAATTGACGGTTCTGAAGCTTCCAAAAAAGCAGCAGAAAAAGCTGTATCTATCGGAAAACTTATTAATGCTGAACTGACTTTTTTAACTGTAGTAAATCTTCCCACAGAGGACAAATATTCTTACTTCGGAATGACCGTAGAAAATGCATTTATTGCAAACCGCAAAGAAATGCTTAAGCAGCTTATTCATGAAGAAACAAGAATGCTTAATATCCTTGTGAGGAACTTAGATTATGGTAGCTTAAAAGTTACCCAAAATGTTTTTGTTGGCAAAGCGGCTGAAGAAATTGTAAAGTTTGCTGAGGAAGGGAATTTTGATTTCATAGTAATAGGAAGGCGCGGCTTTTCTAAAATTGAAAGATTCTTCATCGGTTCTGTAACTCAAAAAGTACTGGCTATGTCGCCTTGTCCTGTAATTGTAGTAAATGTGTAGGTTTATGAAATCCTTCACAACGTTTGGGATGAATCTCGCTTCTTTTAAATTTTCAGCACAATAAATGCTTAATACATTTATTGTGCTGAATTAATTATGGAATTAAAATAATTTTGCCGCCGATTCCTTTTTCTGAAATATCAAATCCTTTTTCGAATTCTTCAAGTTTCAGCACATGAGTTAAAACCGGATCAATATTTAATAAACCTTTGTCCAATAAATTTGACATTGTGGTCCATGTTTCAAACATTCTTCTTCCGTGTATACCTATTATTGTAGCTTCTTTAAAAATCACTTGAGATCCAAGGTCAATTTCCAAAGGTCTCGATGGCAAACCTATTAAAGCAACCTTACCGCCTTTTCTAAGGCCCTTGAATCCATCTAATATGGCAAAAGTGTTACCTGAAGCATCAATGAAAGCATCAACTCCAACACCATGTGTTAATTCTTTTAATTTTTCTGCAGAATTTACCACAGAAGAATTTATAATTTCTGTAGCACCTAGTTCTTTTGCTATTCCAAGTCTGTATTCATTGATATCAACTGCATATATATTAGCAGCACCAAAAGCTTTTGCAGTGCTTATTGCCATTAAACCTATAGGTCCGCATCCGATTACCGCAATGTTCTTTCCTGAAGATTGGATTTCCACATTTGCTCTTACAGCAGTCCCTAGAGGCTCAAGCACTGCGCCGACATTAGGATGTATTGTTTCCGGTATCTTTACTGCACAAACTGCAGGTATTTTTGAATATTCAGCAAAGCATCCATTTGTATGAACACCAAATAATTTCAAGTTCTGACATATGTGCTGCTCACCATTCTTGCATTGGTAGCATTGGCCGCATGGTATATGAGTATCGCATGCAACATAATCTCCAACCTTTAATGTTTTAACATTAGGTCCCAGTTCAACAACTTCGGCACTGCATTCATGTCCCAATATTGTAGGAAGTGTAATGTTGTTGTTTTGTGCCCAATTATTCCAATTGTAAATATGCTGATCAGTACCGCAAATTGCTGCAGCTTTTATTTTAATGAGTACTTCGCCTTCTTCAAGCACTGGCATTTCAACATCTTTTAAAACCGCTCCCTTGCCTGCATTTTCTTTAACTACTGCTTTCATAACGTATTCTCTCCTTACATATTAAAGAATTGCGAAAGGTAAGACTTATTTTCAAATACCTTCCGCTCTTGCAATTCATTTTAAATTTCAATTCTATACTTTATAACAACTGCTATGATACTTTAGTACTATAAATTATTTTATTTTAAATAATCTAAATCCTGTTTGTTCATCAAATTGTCTTATATATTCTGCATTTTCAATTTCATGTATTACGATTTCAGCTGTAGCAGCAACAATGTTTCCACCTTCAACAAAATGTCCGCCATATACTCTCATGTATTTGTCACTAACCGTCATATGAAGATGTATTGAAAGTTCACCTGTGTCTTCAGTTCCGATAAGACCTTGACCTGCCAACAATTCCAATGGACCTTCTACATCTGTATTTCCGCTGTACACAAAGCCGATTTTTCCAGCTTCATTTGGTATTGCAAATATAAATCTTCCTTTATCTAAACTACCTAACAAGCTTGTAATATACCCATTCTTTATGCCATATTCTTTGCAGATTTCTTTAATTCCGGTTAATAAATCTTCACCTCTTGGAATTCTTCCTACTATAACACGTTTAATATTTACTTCTTTTGTATGTTCCCTAACGTTCATATATATCTCCTTTTGTTATAAAATAAGATGGATTAGAATAATCCATCTTATAAGTTTATTCATATTTATGAGTCTATAAGTTTAATAGAAATTAATTTAATTATTTAATTCCCATTATGTTTGGTAAAAACATAATTATATCCGGTATATAAGTTATCAGGAACAATACTGCCAAAGAAGCTACCAAGTAAGGGACGACTGCTTTGGATATTTGTCCCAGTGTTATTTTAGAAACACCGCATGCAACATATAAGTTAACTCCAACTGGTGGTGTAATCATTCCTATAGCAAGGTTCATAGTCATAACAACACCAAGTGCAACTGGATCATATCCTAATTGAGTTGCAACCGGGAGCATAATTGGTGTGAATATATAAAGTGCTGAAGGAGCATCCAAGAAACAACCTGCAATAAGCAATATAATGTTTACTATTAACAAAAACATTGTCTTGCTGCCTGATACTGACAATAACAGCTGACTGGCCATGTCAGAAATTCCTGTCGTAGTACAGAACCATGCAAACAGCCCTGCGCAAGCAACTATAAACATAACAACTGCAGAACCGACTGCTGAATCCACCATCAAATCAAATAAGTCTTTCATTGAAAGTTTTTTGTAAATAAGCACCCCAACCAAAATACCATAAACTGCTGAAACTGCAGCCGCTTCTGTAGGTGTGAAGTATCCTCCGTAAATACCGCCCAATATGATAACAGGCATCAACAATCCCCAGATTGCATCTTTAAAAGCTAACCATCTTTCTTTAGCGGAAGCTATTGGCTGTGGTTTAATATCAAGCTTTTTAACCATTAATAAGCTGGCTATAATTAATGCTGCGCCCATCAATAAGCCCGGCACAATACCTGCCATGAATATTTTACCTATTGAAACGCCTGCTATGGCGCCATAAATAACGAATGGGATGCTTGGAGGAATAATAACTCCTATGCCGCCTGCCGTAGCCATCAATGCTGAAGACATTCCCTTGCCGTATCCTGCATCAATCATTGCTGGGATCATAATGACTCCTAGTGAAGCAACTGTTGCCGGGCCTGAACCTGAAATAGCAGCAAAGAAGCATGATGTTATAACGCCTACTATTGCCAGACCGCCTTTTTTATGGCCTACAAAAGCATTAGCCAGATTAATCAGTTTATCTGATATCCCAGCTCTTTCCATAGTATTTCCTGCTAACATGAAAAAAGGAATTGCAAGCAGTGTGAACTTGCCGATGTTGGCATATATTGTCATTGGAAACAAATCCATAGGCAATTCAGCTGCAATCATGGCAACTAAAGAAGACACACCTAAACTTAAAGCAATTGGTACATTTAATAATAGCAATACAGCAAAGGATATAAATAATATTGATGCTATACTCATATTATTTTACCTCCTTTTTTGGTTGCTTGAAAGCATTAATAGTCCATTGTGTAAATCTGATAAATATGAAAGCTGCGCCTATTACTATATATGAACCAAACACGGCTTCAGGCCACCCCAGTGAAGGAGTTGTTATACCCATCTTTATTTCGCTTTGAACCATATCAATTCCATATTTAAGTAAAAATAATGAGAAAAATGCTGATGCTGCCCACGTGATCAAAGCTACATATTTTTGAGATTTTTTCGGAAGC
>JBASLQ010000324.1:0-2108 GCA_049656425.1 Sedimentibacter sp. | reverse complement strand
GCCGTAGGCATAATTCTTCATTTCTTATTATCATCAAAGAAAGAATCAGTATCTGTAAACGATGAACCACAAGTTTTAGATACAACTGAGTAACAAATATATGAATAATGACAGTTTTGCAATAGCTATTATTGTAAATGAGGTAACATATTTGTGTATTATAGGGCAGAAATTTAAAAATTAAGAGGCATTAAAAAAATCAAGTAGCTAGAAAATAGGATAATTAGTCCTATTTTCTTTGCTGTCACAGATCCGCACGTACATTTCCCGTATACATCTCCTGAAATTTCTATTCTGTAAATTAAAGCAAAACTTGCAACATCTATGTTAATTTAAGTAAATATATCAAAATGTCTGTTTTTTAAAGGCGATAAACTCAACATTTATAGAATTAAATCTAAATACTTTATGATTTCAAAATAGATTTTCCTAATAAACTACACATATTGCAAGTTTCACTTAAAACATTTTGTAATAATCACTTTAATCAACACAATTTGCTTCAAAATCTACATGATCACCATTAAAAATGAATTTGTGTTAAATTTTCAAAGTACTTAAACTTATTTTATTGAAATAAATGTGTGTTTCGACACTCTAATCATATTATATTACAAATTATACACTTATACAAAATTATTTGTTCTTATTTTTTATTTTTTTAATATTTATTAGATATGAAATAAATGTTAAGATGGCTTTAAAACCCATATTTATTCCAGATGACAATGGCATTCTTGGAGATACACCAGGAAAAACCATTATTAATTTAGCTCAGGTTTCAAATATCGATATGAAAAATACCGATGAAGTTATTCTTGAAGTTATGCTTAACAAGTGTTAACATAATATTATAATCTAATTAGGAGGTTTTATAATGAACAACATTTTGGCACTTTTTACTATTGCATCTGTCTATTATATAGGCGAGTTCATTGGAACTAAGACAAAAGCATGGATACCTTCCGTATTCGTAACAGCAATTTTATTTTTAGTGGGTTATTGGACATTTTTCCCAAAAGATATCGTAGTTTTAGCTGGTTTAGGAGCACCACTTGGTGGAGTTTTGGTAATTATGCTCTGTATAACACACATGGGCACAATAATCAGCATTAAACAGCTTCTTGAACAATGGAAAGTAATTGTAATAACATTGGCTGGTTTAGTAGGTATGGTTGTTGCATGCTGGGTTATATGTATTCCATTGGTTGGAAGAGAATATGTTATTGCAGGACTTCCTCCATTAACCGGCGGTATTGTAGCAGCAACAATGATGAATCAGGCAGCACTTGACAAAGGACTTACAGCTGCAGCTGTACTTGCTATAGCAATGTACGTTTGTCAAGGATTTGCAGGTTATCCTCTTACAGCAATAATGCTGAAAAAAGAAGGCAAGAAATTGCTTGCAGGTTTTAGATCTGGGGAAGCAAAATTAGAATCTGCTGCAACAGCAATTGATGAATCAGCAGGAAATATGGCAGTTCAGGAAAAAGAAAAGAAAAAACTTATTCCTGCTGTACCGGAAAAATATTCTACAACTGCATTTATAATAGCAAAACTATGTGCTGCAGCTTATTTAGCAAACAGATTATCAGTTTTGACTGGACTTAATCAAGCTGTATGGGCGTTAATACTTGGTATCGTATTAACTGAAATTGGTTTTCTTGATAAAGATTCTCTCAACAAAGCTAAATCATATGGATTTTTAATGTTTATACTTATGGTTTATGTATTTTCAGGTTTAAAGGATGCAACTCCTGCAATTCTTTTGGGAGCACTTGGTCCAATGGTAGTAATAATAGTAATTGGCATAGCAGGTATGGCTTTAACTTCAATGATAGCCGGAAAATTACTTGGCATAAGCTGGAATATGGCATTTGCCGTTTCACTTACTGCACTTTACGGCTTCCCACCTAACTACATACTTACTGAAGAATGTGTAAAAGCATTGGCTGAAACTCCTGAAGAAAATGAATATCTAATGAGCAAGCTTCTTCCAATGATGATTGTTGGAGGATTTATAACAGTAACAATTACATCAGTAATAGTAGCAGGAATCTTTGTAAATTTACTTTAATTAAAATGATAAATTTAATACATCCCGGGCA
>JBASLQ010000323.1:0-6245 GCA_049656425.1 Sedimentibacter sp. | reverse complement strand
GCTCAACAGGTGCAGGTTCAACTGGTGATGGTTCAGCAGCCTGTTCAGGAACAGTTACAGTTATTCTTCCGGAAACTTCACTACCAGCAGTTCCATTTGTATTCAAGTAATCTGCAAAAACTTCTTCATATGTACCTACTTCGCTGTAAATAGGATAATTTTTAAATAAATCATATCCATACTTGCATGAATCCGCCCTGTGCTTCAGATAAGCCTGAACCGAAATTTCCAACATTTTTATTAAATTATACTTACATTTGTTGACAAAAATATAAAACTAATATACTATGTTATTATTATTCAATATGCAAGACTTTGAAGAGAAATAGTAATTATACATGGTCTAAAGAGAGAAAATCTATGGTGAAAGATTTTTGTCCCGCTGTATGAAGAACCCATCTCCGAGTTTTTGGGAGTAACAACCCAAAGGGAAAAACCCTTATTGAAATGAGATGTTGCGATATTATTATGCAACAATTAGAGTGGTACCGCGGATATCCGCCTCTTGTATAGAGGCGGATTTTATTTGAAAGGAGATATGATATTATGGCAAAAAAAGAAAAAGATTTTGTTAAAGAAATTACGCCAATGGAAGAAGACTTCAGCAGATGGTATACAGATGTAATCTTGAAAAATGAATTGGTTGATTATTCCCCGGTTAAGGGATTTATGGTTATAAGGCCTTATGGTTATGCCCTTTGGGAAAAAATTCAAAGCTATGCTGATGAAAAATTTAAAGCTACAGGACATAAAAATATGTACTTTCCTCTTTTAATACCAGAAAGTTTGTTAAACAAGGAAAAAGAACATGTGAAAGGTTTTGCTCCTGAAGTTGCATGGGTTACTCGAGGAGGCAATCAGGACCTGGCAGAAAGACTTGTTATAAGACCTACATCTGAAACAATAATTTGTCACATGTACAGCAAATGGCTGAGTTCTTACAGAGAACTTCCTTATTTATACAACCAGTGGTGCAGTGTTGTAAGATGGGAAAAAACAACAAGACCATTTTTGAGAACTTCCGAGTTTTTGTGGCAGGAAGGTCACACTCTTCATGAAACAGAAGAAGAAGCACAAAAAGAAACACTGCAAATGCTTGATATATACAGACAGGTTGCAGAAGATTTAATGGCGATGCCGGTTATAATCGGTCAAAAAAGCGAAAAAGAAAAATTTGCAGGTGCTCATGCAACATACACAATGGAAGCATTGATGCATGACGGTCAAGCTTTGCAGGCAGGAACATCTCATAACCTTGGACAGCATTTTACAAAAGCCTTTGATATTAAGTTCCAGGGAAGAACAGGAAAGGAAGAATATCCATATCATACTTCATGGGGAATATCCACAAGATTAATCGGCGGGCTGATAATGGTTCATTCAGACAACAGAGGTCTTGTGCTTCCACCAAAAATGGCACCAACACAAGTTGTTATAATTCCAATAGCTCAAAAGAAAGAAGGAGTTCTGGAAAAAGCCAATGAACTTTTTGATAAAATAAAAGCTAAGGGAATAAGAGTTGAACTTGATGATGATACTGAAAATTCACCAGGCTGGAAATTTAATCAATATGAAATGAAGGGATACCCAATTCGTATAGAAATAGGGCCAAGAGACATAGAAAGCAATCAAGCAATAGCAGTAAGGCGAGATAAGCTTGAGAAAGAAATTATTTCTCTTGAAAACATTGAAGAAACATTGTCAGCAATGCTTGACTCAATGCAAAATGATATGTTTGAAAAAGCAAAAGCCCATAGAGAAGCTCACACTTACATTGTAAAAGATTATGAGCAGTATAAAAAAGATCTTCCTAATAAACCTGGATTTGCAAAAATGATGTGGTGTGGAGACAGGGAGTGTGAAGATAAATTAAAAGAGGAAACTGGCGCTTCTATAAGATGTATCCCATTTAAACAGGAAGATTTAGGACACAAATGCCACATATGCGGTAAAGAAGCAAAACACATGATTTATGTGGCAAGAGCATACTAGAAGCAATGAACAATGAATATTGAACAATGAACAGTTTAGGAAGGATTTGTGCCAAGGCACAAATCCGATTTTTTATTAAACCTCTCTTACATTTTAAATTTAATTAAACGCATAGCATTTAATATTACAACCAATATGCTTGCTTCGTGGATGAACATTCCTGATGCCAAATGAACATTTCCTGATAATACTCCGGCTAAAAGCACAAATACAACTGCAACAGCAATGAAGATGTTTTGTTTCATATTTAGCATGGTTACCTTAGAAAGAGAGTAAGCATGGGAAAACTGCATTAATTTATCTGCCATTAATACAACATCAGCCGTTTCCATGGACACGTCAGTTCCTCCTTCACCCATGGCAAGACCAATATCTGCCGTTGCAATTGCAGGTGCATCATTAATTCCGTCTCCTGCCATTGCAACCATTCTTCCTTCATCCTTTAATTTTTTAACATACTCAACCTTATTTTGAGGAAGAAGCTCTGCATAAAATTCATCCAATTGAAGCTCTTTGGCAACAAGTTCTGCTGTATTTTTGTTATCGCCTGTCAGCATTACAATTTTTTTAATTCCGTTTTTTCTCATTTGAGAAAGGGCTAATGCAGCATCTTCACGTATTTGGTCAGCTATTGAGAATATTCCTGCAATTTCACCGTCTACGGCTGCAAGTATTGCAGTGTTGCCTTTCTTTTCACGGCTTATGGCATAATCTGAAACTTCATCTGATATGTTTATATTTTCTGAATCCATCAATTTTTTATTTCCAATTAATAAAACACGAGCATTAATTGTTGCACGGATTCCGCTTCCTTTAATTATTTCACTGTTTTCAGGCTCATTATTTAAAGATATTTTTCTTTTGATAGCTTCTTTTACAATTGTTTGACCTAAATGATGTTCTGAAATAGTTTCTGCTTCAGCAACCATTTTAAGAAGTTCATTTTCATCCATATTGTTAAATAATTTTATATCAGTAACTTCAGGCTTACCTTTTGTTAACGTTCCGGTCTTGTCAAATACAAGAGTATCGACTTTTGAAAATCTGTCCATTACATCTCCGCCTTTAATAAGAACACCATTTTTAGCACCGTTTCCTATTCCTGCAACATTTGATACAGGAGCTCCTATAACCAATGCACCAGGGCAAGCTATAACCAGGAATGTAATTGACAGGTGAAGATCTCTGGTTACTATATAAACAGCTATTGACATTAACACTATGGCAGGTGTATATATGTTTGCAAATTTGTCTAAGAATCTTTGTGCTTTAGATTTAGATTCCTGGGCTTCCTCAACAAGCTCTATGATTTTTGCAAAAGTTGTGTCATCACCGATTTTTTCAGCTATAATTTCGATGTATCCGTTATCAACAATAGTGCCGCTAAAAACCCTGTCATTTTCTTTTTTAGATGCAGGCACAGATTCGCCTGTTATGGCAGCTTCATTTATTGTAGCTCTACCCGAAACTATAATACCGTCAACAGAAACCTTGCCACCTGAGCGTATTATAACTCTGTCTTTTAGTTCAACTTCTTCAACTGGAATTTCAATAATTTTTCCGTCTCTTACAACAGTTGCTTCCTGCGGCGCCATTTCAATAAGACTCTTTAATGAAGAACGCGTCTTTTCCAATGTGCGAGCTTCCAAATATGCACCAAAGAGAAATAAAAATGTAACAATTGAAGATTCATTATATTCTTTAAGATACAAGGCACCTACTACAGCAATTGTTACTAAAAGTTCAATGCTGAATGTTTTCATTCTAAGTGCCTGATATGCTTTTATTGCAATAGGGATGCTGGCAATAATCGTTGCAATTATTAAAGTTGTATCCTTTAAATTGTTAAAACCTGCAAATCCAAGAATGTAACCAAGTGTTATTAAGATTCCTGAAATTGCAGTAATATGATTTTTATGTTTATTAATTATTTTAATCATAATTCCTTCCTCCATATTATATTATAACTAAATTTTACTGTAAAAAATAATAATATTCATTGATTTAAATCAAAAATAAAATTAATTTCATATTTGATATGAATCAAAGATTCATTAGTAATATTTGGGTATAATTAAATTACATAACAAAAAATATTCGAATTAAGTGTTAAAGTAAGGAAATTAGGAGACGAAGCAAAAGAACTTGCAGACAGATATTTTCTGGAGAACTTAGCCCGACTTTCGGTAAAAAACACAAATTTTATGAAAAAACAGGTGGTTTGTCCTCTATAACCCTTGATTTTACACAAATGGTTTCTTGAAACGCATTTGTAGTGCCCTAATATTTGTTGAAATTAAAATAAATATATTTACATTTATCGCTCTATATGGTAAAATAGTAATATATATTTTAAATAAGGCGGATGATTCCAAATGTTTATACGAGAAGTTACAACAAATAATAAAAAGAACGGATCCACTTACACAAGCCATAAACTTGTTGAAGCCTATAGAACAGAAAACAACGAAGTGCGTCAAAGAATTATTATGAACTTAGGGACACTTACCATTCCAAGAGAAGATTGGAAGAAACTCTCCTGCGCTTTGGAATCATTGCTTGCAGGGCAAGAAAGTCTTTTTAATGATAATTTTGAAATAAATGAGATTGCAGCAAAAGCGATTGAACATCACAAATTAGTAAGAAATAAAACAGAAGTCAAAGCATTAAGAGAAAACGAAAAGCAACTTGTTTCTGTAGATTTGAATAGTTTAAATACCACAGCTGATCGCTCCTTGGGAGCTGAACTTGTAGCAAATAACGAATGGAACAGGCTGAAATTTGATGATATTCTAAAACAATGCAACTATGATAACAAAGAACTATCCTTGATAAAAGCAGTAATTATTGGAAAATTAATTGCACCTTCCAGTGATTTATCTGTATTAGATTGGTTGAAAAACCGTTCAAGTATAAATGAAATGCTACCAGTAGATTTAAGTAATATAGGTAAAGATTTGATTTATGAGATTTCAGACAAACTACTTGTTAATAAGGATTTTATTGAAGAAGAATTAAGAAAACAAGAAGAGATATTGTTTAATGCAACACCAAAAGTATTTTTATATGACTTAACCAATACTTATTTTGAAGGCGTTTGTTTAAATAATGAACTTGCAAAACATGGTAAATGCAAGAGCAAGAGAACTGATTGTCCGTTAGTAACCCTTGCGTTGGTGGTAGATGAGCATGGATTTCCTGTATACAGCAAAATTTATGCTGGTAATCAATCAGAACCAGAGACGCTAAATGATGTCTTGGAGAAATTATTGCGAGATAAAGCAACATTATTTCAATATATTACTCCAACCTTCGTAATGGATCGAGGCATAGCAACGAAAGATAATATAGCAATCATGAAAGAGAAGAAACTTGATTACATCGTAATTGAGCGTGGTGCAGTAGAAAAGAAATATAAAGAAGAGTTTGAAAATGCAAGAGAAGGCTTTGAAAAAATAAATGCAACAACACAAAGTGAATATGGAGATACGAATGATGTTTACATCAAAAAAATTGAACATACCGAAGAAACGTGCAGAGTTCTTTGTCTAAGTGAAGGAAGAGAAAAAAAGGAAACTGCTATTGATGTAAAAAAAGAAGAACGATTCTTAACCGATGTTTCCAAAATTAAAACATCCATAAATAAAGGTAATATAAAAGTAGCAGGAAAAGTATTTGAAAGAGTTGGACGGCTAAAACAGAAGTATAGTTCCATGGCAAAGTATTATGATGTAACGGTAATTGAGGATGAACAGACAAAAAAAGTTACCGATTTAATTTGGATAAAGAAAGAAATACGTAAAGAGAGAGCTATATTAACAGGCTGCTACGTAATTGAGACGACTCACAAAGAATATGATGCTCTCGAGATATGGAATTTATATATGACATTAACGAATGTGGAAGGAGCATTCCGAGCATTAAAGACAGATTTAGGAATGAGACCCGTATATCATCAAAACAAAGAACGAACAGAAGGTCATTTGTTTATCTCAGTATTAGCATATCATTTGCTAATAAATATAGAAAGAAGATTAAGAGAAAAACATGATCATAGAAAATGGAGTACGATAAAAACAGAGTTATCAACGCATAGAAGAACCACCATTATTTTTACTGATTCTAATAATGAAATCAATCATTTGAGAGTTTCAGGTATACCCGAGAGTAAACATAAAGAAATATATAAATTGTTAGATGTAAAAGACCCAACCAAAAGAATTCATAAATTGGCAGGAATTAGATTGTAGTGA
>JBASLQ010000322.1:0-4895 GCA_049656425.1 Sedimentibacter sp. | reverse complement strand
TACTTTTTTCATTTCTGTTCCTTTCGGCTTAGCTGGATTTGTATTAGCCTTTCTTTATGTCAAAGATGCTGATACGGCAAATGTTAAATCAATAGATATTCGGGGTATGATATTCTTTGCAATTGCTATGACAGCAGCTACCATGCTTATGAATGGAGCTTCAATAACGAGTTCTTATTTTATTCTTCTGCTGATTTTAATTCTTATGATTCTCGCTTTTGTACTATTTTTCTATTCGGAACGAAAGGCTCAATCTCCAATGATACCCTTTTCACTTTTCCGTATTCGAAACTTCGGATTTGGTGCAATCGGAGCTGCATTTAATTATCTTTGCTTTTACCTGACGCTATTTATCATTCCGTTTTACTTCGATCAGGTTTTACATAGTTCTGCCATGCAAACCGGTATCATTTTCACAATCACACCCATTATTATGACGATATGTTCACCGATAGTGGGAGCTTTATCTGACCGTCTGGGCTCACGAAGTTTTTCAATGGCCGGAATGGGATTCAGTATTCTTAGTCTTCTTTTGTTTGGAATTATGGCGAAAGCAACGTCTTCTATAGCTTTTTTTCTGTTGATTCTTGGACTGATATGCGCTGGATTTGGCACAGGTGTTTTTGCGGCACCCAACAATTCCGCCATAATGGGCGCTGCACCAAAAGACTATCAAGGTGTAGCGTCAGGTGTTGTGGCTACTTTTCGAAATATCGGAATGATTGCAGGCACGACTATCGGTGGATCATTATTTAGTTTTATGCTCTCGAATTTATCAGCAAAAGGCATTGCTTCCCAACAGGCCTTTTTATCTGTTTTCTCAATCATAATGTGGGTAGGGGCTGTTTTCGGCATAATAGGATTTGCCTGCTCTTTCTCAATGGATAAGGCGAGCACGAACTCAAGCGGTTGTACCCGGTGATTAAAGAAGTGCCCAATTAATCTCAGCCAATAAGCAAGAAATTTTTATACTGTTCAGCCGCTTCAAACTGAGAAATTTCGCGGATGTTATCTAATTCTTGATAATTCTCAATCAATAAATCTACAATTCTCCCGTCAAGTGCATTACTTGCGACCATGTTGCATAATACTTTTTCGGCACTATCAAAATTCATACCCTTCCGGTAAGGACGGTTTTCTGTCACAGCTGTAAATACATCCGCAACAGCCATAATACGAGAGCCTATTGAAAGGTTGTCGCCTGCAATATGGAATGGATACCCTTTCCCATTCAGTTTTTCGTGATGAAATGATGCCCAAGTGTTAATGGTTCTCAACTGCTCTAACGGCTCGAGCGCATGATAGGTATAAAAGGTATGCGCACGCATTTCATTGAACTCATCCTCGTTTAGCTTGGCCGGTTTTTCCAAAACATCATCACCTATTGCAATTTTGCCTAAATCGTGCAGATACCCGGCAATAAGCATCATCTTACACTCATAAGGTGAAAATCCAATCAGTTGTGCAAGTCTCTCAGCTGTTTTGGCTACGCCCGCAGAATGGCGTGCGGTGAATCGGCTTCTGAAGTCTATAATTCGTGAGAATATCAATGCAAGGTCAACTATATCATCAATTTCCAAAGTAAGAATATTGAAAAGTCCTGTGTTTAAAATCTTTTTTGCCGGAGAGGGTGAAATCAAATCCAACCATATATATTCATACATACTTATATCAAACAGTGCATCAACCAAATCTGGCCTAAAAACGCTATTGGCTTGTTCACGGATTGCTGACAGAATATCCGGAAGTTGGGTGATTATATTACGGTCAGGGTTTATTAATGCACATGTTCGGTCTGCCAAGTGAATGATGTGGCTTTCGGGTGGGACATCTTCCCCCATATATGTGTTTCCCTTTCCATTATTCCACGGAATATGGTGAAATTTAATAATACCTGCTGAGGTCTGCAAAGGTTTAAATCCCTCTAACAATTTTGCCCCCCTAAAAGCATGATTGTTTGCATCCACTGGTTCTGTTTCAATAAGCTCAATCTTTTCTTTGGTCGAAAGCGCACCTATATCGTGAATTAATGATGCAAGAAAAATATTATACTGATAATCAATCGGAAGGTTGATGTGCTCCGATAAACGGAATGCAAGGTATGCAACCTGCTGCTGATGATTTGAAAGTTTTGTTGATACGAGATCTTGAGTATTGGAAATGCATGTCAAGATATCATAAAGATTAATTCGTATTTTGTCCATATTTATGTGATTCCTTTCTGCAAAAGGCAAAAAACGAAAAAACGTTATTGCAATTCGCTTTTTTATTTTGATAAATAAACTCAAGTGGTGCCTGTCACCACTTGAGTTATCACCACTTGAGTTATATAATCATTACATTTATGTAATAATTATATATTTCTCTCATACAAGTTTGGTGTCCGTTCTAACCCTTCCATCTTATTAATAGTCTTATTACATGCTACCTTTGGTGGCAAATTAAAACTTCAGCAATGGTTCATTTTTTAAATTAGCTAACACGGCATGAATGACTCCAATCGGCAAGTAGATAAAAATTGCCAGTATGATCGAAACTTCATACAACAAACTAGTCTTTGAGACTGGTTTTCCTTTCAAACGACTTCTCATGGCACTAAATGCAATACCATAAATATTAGCCATGGTCATAATTCGAACAGCTGCTAAAATACCCTGAGCGCTTGCTTCACCATATTGATCAACGAGACGTTGCCAGGATTCTGCCGATGGCTTACCGCGTTGATCAGCATAATGTTGACTAAACATCACTGCGACTGCCTCATCTTCTGGAATATTACCAGTCTCCCCAGAAAGAATCTCTTTGATTTCTTTAGCGCTCATGCCCTGTTCCAAAGCCATCTTCGTATGAGCATAAGAACAGACTTCACAACCATTTACCTCAGTCACGGCAAGCATGATACGTTCAATAAATTTGGGTGATAACAGTTTTTTACGACGGGCCGCAGAAAAATATTTAAAGCTGCGAACGGCCTCGAAAATAGCCCAATAAAACTCATGATGTGTGTAAATTTTCTTATAAAATTCTTGTATCATTGATTCATCTTCCTTTTCTGATTTGAAATGTAATACCTATCAACAACCCTATGAATAGGTCTACAACAAAGATAGTGCCGCATTCTTTAAGGTTTATTTTATACTCATTGATAAACGAAAAGTTTATCTTTATTTCTTCTGACATGGCAACCTGATCATCTATTTATATTTATGATTTACAGTTTCTTCTTCTTTCACATTTAATAGTCTCTCTACAGATACTCCTAATATATCAGCAATTCGAGAAATTTCAGAAACATTAATTGCTTTAGAGCCAGTAATGTTGACTATTTTTTGAATGACGATGGTTACACATTATATCCTCGACGGAGTAGCTCTATATAAACGATATTTTCAAGTATCTGATTATGTCACGCATGTTGTTACCGTAAATGGCTTCACGAATTCCATGATCTGCAATATATATTTTTTCCTGAAATTGCAAAAGCCTCTTCCCTATCACGTCTTTGCGTGGAACCAGGTGAAGAAAACAAGCCATTTTGCAATAATCAATATAGTTGTAGCTATAAAAAATTGAATCATCCTCTTTGTTCTTCATCTCCACTCACACACTCTTGTGACATGGCTTCAAACTGTTTTACAATTCCTTCACAATATTCTTGTAGTTGTGGAATATCATTCGATATAGTCTCCCATAAAGTTTCTTTATCAATTTTCCCATAATTATGAGCTACCACATTTCTCAATGCTTTAATTTGATTCCAAGGCATTTCATTATAAGTATTTTTAAAATCTTCTGTAAAATTCGTTGTTAATTCGCCAATTTGTAATACACATAATGCTACTGCATTCTGATATACACTATCTTTAGAAAAGGTTCCATAATCATTTCCAAACCGTTCTATTGTACTGTTAATTTCATTACAATAATCTACAATATGCTGCAGAACATTTGTATTTCTGTTACCTCGCATATAACATCACCTCATCTTTTTCTATCTCCCTCAAAAAGTCATCATCTAAACTTCCAGTAGTTAATACATCCACTTTCATCTGCAATGCCTCTGCTACTTCCGTATAAAATCCACACAAAGCAAACATTCCCTTAAGCTCTCCTTTTTCAATCCGAAGATCTACATCACTTTGCTCATTATAATCTCCACGGGCAAATGAGCCGAAAAGATAAACTTTAGATATATGATATTTTTCTGCAATAGGTGCAATAATTTCTTTTAATTCTTCAAGTGAATATCGTTTTGCAATCATAATTTGACCTCCTAGCTTAATCTGATTATACCCACTTTTAACCCCTATGTCTATGAATAATCCCGCTAAACGCATAAAATAATTTTTAAAATTGTATCTCACATTTTATATTGGTTAGGTTCACAGACAAATAGGAATTTGTAAACTTTGCGTTATACTTATTAGCCATGGCTTTCTTCATTTATTTTTTTAATATCCATTATAATAGCATCAGTATGTTTCCGTAGGACAGTTTTCAATCTAGCACAACTATAAAACGCATTGTCTTGAATTTCAGTTACACCGTCTGGAATGATAACCTTATGCTTCTTGAATACGATCCAGCTAAATAATAAGTGTGACAATTTGAAACTCGTCCCTATTGTCACTATTTTAATTTTTCAATTTCATCTAATGACAATACTGTGGTTTCGGAAATAAAACTATCTTCTAATCCTTTAGTCAATAGATTAATTGCTATTTTAATCGTGCCTTCTTTAATTCCTTCAAGTTTTCCTTTCGCTTCACCTAATTCATATCCTTCTTCTTTTGCAGCACGTTGCTGAACATTGTAATCCATGATTGCTTTCTTTCTGCTCTCATATATTTGTCTTCTTGTGTCATCATTACTTAATGATACCAACTCTTTATATG